>DATDUR010000092.1:0-11942 GCA_035290305.1 Patescibacteria group bacterium | reverse complement strand
GGGGCAACCCCGTGGAGGTTCGAGTCCTCTCCGCGGCACCACTCATAACCTAAATATACTAAAATCGTTCGGCAAGGCAAGGCGGGGAGCCGTGTGGGGGCAACCCCGTGGAGGTTCCCCGGCCCGACCCCGAAACCCAATTCGGGGCGAGTGGGGCGCGGCGAATCCTCTTTTCAGCACCATCTTCCTTCACTCGCCCGTAGGCGAGTTTCGGAGGATAAAACTTAAAAAATTTAATAACTAATAATTACTGCTAACTTCTAATTTATGATCGCTCAAACAAAAACACACAGAAAAAGAATGAACTCCGGAATAAAAACCGCTACCCATGGAAACGACCGGCGGCGGGTTAAACGCGACCACTTCCATAAAAGGCCTCAAAATTCAAAAGACCACGAGACCCTGAAAGTGATAGTGGTCGGCGGCAACGAGGAAGTCGGCCGGAATATGACCATTTTGGAATACGGCGCCGACATTATTATTATTGATTTGGGCCTGCAGTTTCCGGAAGAAGACATGCCCGGCATTGATTACATCATTCCCAATATTGACTATTTGAAAGGCAAAGAAAAAAACATCCGCGGGGTGTTTATCACCCACGCCCATTACGACCACATCGGCGCCATTCCCCACGTTATGGGAAGATTGGGCAACCCGACCATTTACAGTTCCGACTTGAGCCTGGCCATCATTGCCAAGCGTCAGGACGATTACAAAGACGCTCCCAAGCTTAATCTCCAGTCGGTAAGCACTAACGACGTTATCAAAGCCGGCGTTTTTACCGTCAGCTTTTTCGGCGTCAGCCATAACATTCCCACCTCCATGGGCCTGGTGGTGGACACTCCTTTTGGCAAAGTAATCCATACCGGCGACTTTAAGCTGGACCTCAACGAATCGGGCGACACCGGCACGGAAATCAACAAAATCACCCGCCTGGGCAAGGCCAACGTGCTGGCGCTTTTGGCCGATTCCACCAACGCTTCCCACTCCGGCCACCAGTTAAGCGAATCCGAAATCCAGCACAACCTGGACGACATCATCCAAAACGTTCCCGGCCGGCTGATTATGGGCACCTTTGCCTCGCTCTTGGGCCGAATCCAGCAGATTATCTACGCGGCCGAACGCTTTGGCAAAAAAGTGATTATTGAGGGCTACTCCATGAAAACCAACGTGGAAATTTCCCAGGCCTTAGGCTACATGAAGATAAAAAAAGGCACACTGATTAGCCTCAAAGACACCGATAGATATCCCAAAAACAAAATCCTCGTCATTTGCACCGGCGCCCAGGGAGAAGACCGGGCCGTCTTGATGAGAATCGCCAACAAGGAACACAAGTCCTTGAGGATTGAGACGGGCGACACCGTGGTCTTTTCCTCCTCCGTCATTCCGGGCAACGAACGCGCCGTCCAGCGGCTTAAAGACTCCCTTTACCGCGAAGGCGCCGAGGTCATTCATTACCAGATGATGGACGTCCACGCCGGCGGCCACGCCAAAGCCGAAGATTTAAAATTCTTTATTTCGCTGGTCAAGCCTAAATACTTCATTCCCATAGAAGGCCATCATTCCTTTTTGAGAATGAACTCCAAAATCGCCGTCACGGCCGGCATTGACCCGAAAAACATCTTTATCGCCGATAACGGCCAGGTTATGGAATTCACCAAACACGGCGGCCGGCTGACCGACAAAAGAATTCCTTCCGACTATGTCTTCGTGGACGGTTTGGGCGTGGGCGACATTTCCAATATCGTCCTGCGCGACCGACAGATGATGGCGGCCGACGGCATGATTGTGGTGATTGCCACCATCAGAACCAAAACCGGCGAGCTGGTGCAGAATCCGGATTTGATTTCCCGCGGCTTTATCTACATGAAAGAAAATAAGAAGCTGGTGGAAGAAACCCGCAAAAAAGTCCGGGCCATGCTTAAAGACTACAATCCCAAAACTTCAGCCAACGACGTTTACATTAAAGACAAAATCCGCAATGAAGTCGGCAAATTCCTTTTCCAGAAAACGGAAAGACGGCCCATGGTTTTGCCGGTGATTATTGAAGTTTAACCTTTATAAAAAGCCCGCCGATTCGGCGGGCTTTTTTATTTTTCCCGAATATATGATAAAATTGGTTATATATGAAAATCCTCTTTTCCGGCATCCAGCCCACTGGCGAAATCCATCTGGGCAATTATCTGGGCGCGCTTAAAAATTGGGTTGATTTGCAAAATCAATACGATTGTTTTTACGCCATTGTTGATTTGCACGCCATCACCGTTGATTACAATCCGGCCGAACTCCAGGAACGCATTTTAAATACGGCCATGGCTCTTTTGGCCATCGGCCTTGACCCCAAAAAATCAACCTTGTTCGTCCAGTCGGCCGTGCCGGAACACACCGAGCTGGCCTGGCTTTTTAATACTTTAACTCCCATGGCCGAACTGGAGCGGATGACCCAGTTTAAAGATAAAGCCATACAACACAAACAAAACATCAATGTTGGCTTGTTTGACTATCCGGTCCTGCAGGCGGCCGACATTCTGCTGTATCAAAGCGAAGTGGTGCCGGTGGGCGAAGACCAGCTCCAGCATCTGGAACTTACCAATACCATTTTAAGAAAATTCAACCATAAATTTGGCGATTATTTTAAAGAAATCAAACCGATAGTCGGGCAAGGCGCCAGAATTATGTCGCTTACCGACCCGGCTAAAAAAATGAGCAAATCGTTCGGCCCCAGCCATTATATCGCCTTGGACGATTCCGCCGAAGTTATCAAGAAAAAAATCGCCCGGGCGGTTACCGATGCCGGCCCGGCCGAAGCCGAGGGCATGTCGGCCGGAGTTAAAAATCTTTTTAGCCTGCTGGAGCTTTTAACCGACAAAAAAACGGTTCAAAAATATTCAACCGCCTTTAACAACAAGACCCTAAGATATTCGGAATTGAAAAACGAACTGGCCGAGGCCGCAATTTGCTTTCTCAAACCGATCCAGGAGCGCAAGAAAAAACTCAATCAAAATAAAGTCCGGAAAATTCTGGCCGAGGGCGCAAAAAAAGCGCGTCGGATCGCGCAACGGAACATTCTGGAAATAAAAAAGAGAATGGGTTTAATTTAATCGGCTGATAAGTCAATTTTTTCCGCTTTGATTTTCTGACCCAAAAACCTGCCGCCCAGTTCGGCGAACTTGTCCGGACTGTCGGTGGTTAAATATCGGACCTGACGGTCTTTTTTTTCAGCCAGAGGCTGATCCGCCTTTGGCGGAAGTTTAACTTCAACTTCCGGATGGCGCTTTAAATAATCAACCAATTTCTCGGCCACGATTTTGGGCGCGTCCAGCACTTTAATCCTTTTGCCGGCTAATCTGACAAACTCTTTCATCAGCATCGGATAATGGGTGCAACCCAAAATCAGAGTGTCAACCTGCCGTTGTTTTAACGGCGCCAGATATTTTTTGACAATCATTCTGGTTTCCGGCTTCTTTAACCAGCCTTCCTCAATTAAAGGCACCAGAAGCGGACACGCCTGCTGAAAAATATTTAAGTCAGGATTCTGAAGCTTTAATTCCCGTTCATAAGCGCCTGATTCAACCGTCGCTTTGGTGCCGACCACGCCAATCCGGCCGAAACGGGAAAGCTTGGCCGCTTCTTCCGCCACCGGTCTGATGACTCCCAGGATGCGGCGGTCGGGAAAATTTTCGGATAGCCATTCCCGCTGAAGTTTTCTTAAAGCTTCGGCCGAAGCGGAATTGCAGGCCAAAATAACCAGCTCGCAACCCTGTTTAAACAAATAGTCAACGGCCTGACGAGTAAATTCAAAAATCGCCTGCTGGCTCCGGCCGCCATAAGGGGCGCGCAGGCTGTCTCCCAGATAAACGTATGAATAATCGGGCAGGGCTTTTTTTATTTCCTTAAAAACCGTCAAGCCCCCCACGCCCGAATCAAATATGCCTATCATAAAAAATATATTAAATTATTCTGTCATCCCGAGCTTGCCGAGGGACAAATATGCCTATCATAATAGCTGAATACTACCTTATTTTAAGGCTAAAATCAACATAAAAAACTCCCGCTCCCCCGCTGGCTTTTAACCTATTAACGAGGGAACGGGAATCCTTCAACCATATTATAAAGGATTTTAAGAAAACTGGCGATTTAAACTCCTTTAACATACCTTTTCTCTGTTAATACCCTATTATTGACAAAATTGTATATTTATGATATTATGCAACATAAAGTACTTTAACAGTTAGTAAAAAAACAAAAAACATGGAGAAGGCTCATGATGAAGCTTACAAGGTTGCTTTGCTGCCTGACGGCGGCACTGTTGTTGTTCTCTGGCCATTCTCTGGCCCAGGACAGCTCTAATGTTTCCCTGGCCGGAAGATACTTCAGGTCGTGGGAAAAAACTACCGCTGGCGCTCTGGTAGGGAATTATCTCTATCAGTTGACCGGTTCAACCGGGTTGTGGGTAATTGACATAAGCGACTCGGAAAACCCTGAAACCGTTACCATTCTGGAAGATGTAACGGGGATAAAACAACTGATTTATGAGGGGAGTTACCTTTTTGCAGTCGGGAAAAATTCCCTGGAGATTTACGACGTCAGCCAGCCGAGTCAACCGGAATTCATAATCGGTCATAGCCTTAGAGGCTTGACCAATATGGATGTCCATGACAACCTGGCATTCTGTTTGTTTGATAGTTGTTATTTCTCCATCTTTGACCTGTCCGATCCTTACGAAATGACGTTTATGAGTGGTGTGGAAGTGGATAGACAGGGAATTGATGTTGATTATTATGGAGGAGTAGCAGTTTGCGATACTCTGCTCTTTATTTTCCCTGTTTTCCTCCATGACTTTATGGATCCGGATTGGCAGCCGGAACCAGACATGGACACGCCAATATATGACGTGTCTGACCCCGAAAATCCAGAATACGTTTCCAGTCTCGCAAGTTCCCGGTCGCGAGACGAGCATGTCGCGCTGGCCGGCGACTTCGCCTTCGTTACTACCCGAGGCGAGAGTGATCAGATAATTCTCCGGGTTGTTGATTTTTCAGACGTAACAAATCCGGAAGAGGTGGGGAGATATGCCATTCCGGCATCTCCCGGTAGAATCATTATCCATGACGACATGCTCTATCTGAACTGCAGCAATGTTGTTGTCATGGCTAACATAGCCGAGCCGGCTAACCCGGAATTCTATCAACCATTTGAGTGGTGGGACCGTAATTCTTCCATGGCCTTTTCCAATCTTTATGGCGATAGCCTGCTCATTGTTTCAATCTATGAATCCAGAATCGGGTTTATTGACGTTTCCAATCCGGCCGACCCCCTGCTTGTAAACCTTCTCACTAATAACAACCGCTTTGAAACAGTATCCATAATAGGAAACTATGGATACATCCACAATGTACCCGACCATGAGCCTTTCGGCACTGAAAATCTGCAAATTGCAGATCTTCAGGACATGTTTAATCCCGAAATGGTTGGCGCCACTGAATATGTACGCTACTTCGCTAACCATACTGAAGGGCATGGCTACTTCAGCTGTGGCCGGACACTCTTGAATAAAGAGGTTTGGGATTCGGCACATGCTCTGATAAGCTATGACTTGTCAGATTCGCTGAACCCCACCGCTCTTGATACTCTCGTGTTTCAGGGTGATGAGGTTTCAACCAGCCTCTACTACTTAAATGGGTATTTGTGGTTGGTTAAATCCCGGAACGACGAAACGTCCATGTTTCAGATTGACGTTTCCGATCCGTCGGATTTAACCATTATTGATTCCTCCTTAACCCAGGAAGTGTTCGGAGGAAGAAAGGTAGTCGCCTTAACCGATTCCATCCTGGTGCTGTGCGATTTTATCTCGGCGGCACCAAGACTGTATTTCTTGGATATTGCGGATCCCGCAAATCCAAGAGAGTTATCGGCCTGGAGACCGGGGGATAGGATCGAGGCGGTCAAGATCAATCATGAAAATATATACATAACATCAGTCTGGTACTACTCCATTTACCAGACTACTGACAACTGGGAGAGTTTTGAATTGCTGGACAGGTTTAACATGCCCACGGCGCCACGGGACAACTTCTTCTTTATAAGAGGGAGCTGTCTGGTAACTCACGGCGAGAATCGCCTGGAGGCATGGGATGTTTCAGAGCCGTCTGACGTCCAGCTGCTTGGTTGGTACACCTGCCGATCAAATATCCAGAGTGTTCAGCTGGTGGAAGACCATTATCTTTTGGTCTTGTGCGAGCGGTCTCTGGATTTGCTCGACCTCTCCGAGATTCTGGACGTTCCTGAAACCAGAGAGGGCGAACCAAAATCGTTCAGACTCTCCTCGGCCTGGCCCAACCCTTTCAACTCAACTCTTTCCCTTGCGGTGGAACTGCCTGACCAAAGCAGATTGACTCTGGAAGTTTTCAATCTCCTGGGTCAAAAGGTGGCGACCATAACTGACGGTGAATTTCCGGCCGGCAGTCATCGGTTACTCTGGCCGGCTGATAATCTGGCCAGCGGCAGCTATTTGCTCCGAGCCACCGCTAACGGGATGCGGCAAAGTCAAAGAATCTCTTTGATAAAGTAAGTGAACCAACACACAAACGAACGGCTTTCGCTTCAGAAAGCCGTTTTTTTCAAACAAAAAACTCCCGCTCCCCCGCTAATAGTCCAAAAAATCGGGCTCTTAACGAGGGAACGGGAATCCTTCAACCATATTATAAAGGATTTTAAGAAATTTTTCAAGATAAATATCCACAGATTACTTTTTAGCCATACTCACAAGATTAACCTTCGGAATAAACCTTTATATTTTTACTCTCTCTTAATACTTTCCAATATTCCGGATCTTTAAATGAATTTCCCCGTGTCAAGAACACAGGAAAACAGCAAATTTAATCACTAATGAAATACTTATCAGTCTTACTAGACAAACTAAATATCTCTTGCTAGGATTGAGGCATGAGATATTATATTTTAACCACCACGAAATTTGCAGATGAATGTATAAAATACAAAGTTTACGGCTCAACTAGTTCTAATTGGTTGGCTAATATTGAGTTGGGCGATATTGTGTTTATTTCACAATTCAGCTATAAGTCACAAGATATTTATGGCCCCTTTAAAGTTTGTAAGACTTTATTTTATGATAAAAAAATTATTTATCCTGATCAAAGATATCACTATCGAATTAAAATTAAACCAATAAATCTAAAAGTGATAGAAGAAACGGATCTATATTTACAGGGTATAAAAAATAAAAACTTTAATCTTGCTATTCGGATTATTAGTTTGATTCAACAAAACAAACATTTACACTCAATTAGTCTCACAGAAAATGAAGGACGATTTATGCTAAAAACTTTTACTGATTACGAAAAAACAACTAAAATATATTCCGACCCAAAGAATTATTTACCCGCTCCTGATGCCTCAAAAGTTAATCTGACATTTTTAGAAAACAAAAACCGCTTATTTAAGAAATATTCCTTTTCTTCAGAAAGTGATTTGGAGTCGTATATTCTTTTATCTCTGAAGGATAAAAATAGTAATATATTTAAAAATCTTTCTGAGATATTAAACCATTATCCAAATAATAATCTTGCCAGCTCTATAATTTATAATCAATTTATTTTTGGTAACGCTTACCCCTCAGATATAGTAATTATAAATAGTGCTAACATAAATGTTTTTGAATTAAAGAAAAATCAATTTGATAAATCATCTCTTGAAATGATCAAAAAGGAGTTAAAAAAATATTGTTATTATTCTTTATATTCTCCTAGATTATTAAACGAAAGAACTAAACAAAGAGTGAATTTTTTTATAGTTTTTCCAAGGAATGAAAGTTATAATTTTGAAAAAATACTTAAAAAAGAGTTTGAGCTTATTATCAATTCTATAAATAAATTTAGAGAAAATAATTTCGTAATTTTGGAATACTATATTACTGACAATAAATTAATCTTTGATACACTGCAAAATATCAAAAATTAGCATTGCTTTAATTGACGCTAACCTCGGGGAGAGTGCATCTTTCCCGCGAAGCTTTAAATAGGCCTTATTATGGATTCTCTCCTGAAATACAACCGCACTCAAAACACAATTAGTAAAAATAAAATACAAAGCATTCTCATGATCAAATCCGTGTTTTAAAAGTAATCGAAAAAAATTATCAAAAGAATATAATTCATAAACAATATACAAACCTTCAGAATTTTTAGGAAAATATTTTAAAAATTTCATATTTATATACTATCATTTCTGGACGATACTTACCAGATTAATCCCCCGTTTATAACTTTTCTTATCGGCTTCCAGATAAGGGAAAATTTTGATTATCTTAAAACCGACTTGCTGATGAAGTTTGCTTAATTCCCTTTTGGTAAAAACGTGGTAAAACCTCAAACACTGCTGCTGGCCGTCCGCCGACTTCCAGGGAAAACAAAAATCCTGCCACGATTTTTTTCCGGAAAAATATCTGAAAAAATACCGCCAAAACGGCCAGTGCTGCCAGTGCCAGTTAGTCATCAAGAGATAACCGCCGGGTTTTAAAACGCGGTAAATTTCCGCCAAAGTTTTAAGTCTCAATTTTTTATCCGGCAAATGATGAAAGCTGGCTATGCAAATCACCGAGTCAAATTGCTCGTCAGCGTAAGGCAAAGACGACATTTCGCCAAGCTGGAATTTTTCGGAAATGGCCGGATATTTTTGATGGCAAATTTTAAGCAACTCTTCGGAGTTATCCAGGCCGTAATAATCAATGACCAACCCGGAATCCTTCCAGCCCGAGGCTGGTCGGCCTTGGGCCGAAATCATTAAATTATACAGCCGGCCGTTACCGCAGGCCAAATCTAGAATTTTATCCCTGTCTTTGATATACTCCTTAAACAAATTGAATTCCTGCCAGGGGGCGTGGCGGGTAGCCGAAAAATGCTCGGCAATCCGGTTATATCCCTCTCTCACCTGGCGTAAAATTTTGTCCGATTTAGTCATGAATGTGTTAAGTATTAAGTGTTAAGTCGGAAGGGACTTAATGTAAGCCAGAGGCTGACCAGCCTATGACCGGGACTTAATCGTTTAAATTAACTATGGGAGGAAAAATTAAAAAAATTATCATTAAACTTCTTCAGGCCGCGCCCCAAAATCCGGCTGATTTTTTGCGTCTGAAAAAAAAATTCTGCGGCGAGCTGAAAATTCCCCCGGTCGCCAACGCCCGTCTGATTGAAGCCTTAAACAAACTTAGCGCCAAAGAGCTGAAACAATATAACCATAAAACAATTGAGAATTTAAGGCAATACCTGATTAAAAGAATGACCCGGACCATGTCCGGCGTTACGCCAATAACGGTTTTAACCAAGCCTTTTTACTGCCCGGGCAACTGCGTTTACTGCCCCCTGGAACCGGGCATGCCCAAAAGCTATTTGTCCAACGAGCCGGCGGCCCAGCGGGCCAAAGCCCTAAATTTTGACCCGGCCAGACAGGTTAAATTCCGCGTTAAAGCCCTGGAAAACAACGGCCATGCCGTGGACAAGATTGAACTTTTAGTTTTGGGCGGCTCCTGGTCCGCTTACGATAAAAAATATCAAACCTGGTTTATTAAAAAATGCTTTGACGCCTGCAACGGCCAAGCGTCTAAAAATCTGGCCATAGCCCAAAAGAAAAATGAAACGGCCAAATACAAAATCATCGGCCTGACTTTGGAAACCCGCCCGGATTTGATTGACGAAGCGGAAATCAAAAATTTAAGGGAGCTGGGCTGTACCAGGGTGCAGCTGGGCGTTCAGCATCTTGACGATGACATTTTAAAATACGTCCGGCGGGGTCATACTCAAACAGAAGTAATTAAAGCCACCAAATTGTTAAAATCGGCCGGTTTTAAGATTGACTACCACCTGATGCCGGACTTGCCCGGTTCCACCCCGGCCAAGGATTTAAAAATGTTTAAAACCCTTTTCAGTTCGGCCGATTATCAGCCGGACCAGCTGAAAATTTATCCGACCGTGGTTAATAAATACGCTCCGCTTTATCAATGGCATAAATCCGGCAAATACAAACCTTACTCCGAAAAACAACTCTTAAATCTGTTATTGAAAATAAAACAAATTATTCCCTATTACGTCCGCGTCAACCGGCTGATTCGCGACATTCCCAAAGAAAGCATTGTGGCCGGCAATCAAATAACCAACCTGCGTCAATTTCTTCAGACAAAATTAAAAGAAAAAGGATTAAGGTGCCGCTGTATGCGCTGCCGCGAAACCAGAGCCGATGTTCAAGTCAAACGGGCTAAACTTTTTATTGAAAAATACCGGGCCTCGGAGGCTTTGGAATATTTTGTCTCCTTTGAAAGCCCGAAACGGGACAAACTTTATTCTTTTCTAAGGTTTAGAGTTAATGATAATCCGGACTCTTTTATTCCGGAACTGAAGAACGCCTCACTGGTCAGGGAACTTCACACTTACGGCCAGCTGGTGCCGGTTAAAGCCAAAAAACCGCGCGTCCAGCACGCCGGCTTAGGCAAACGGCTGATGAAAATCGCCGAAGAGCTTGCTTTAAAACACGGGCTTAAAAAAATCGCCGTCATTTCCGGCCTCGGCGTCAGGGGCTATTACCGCAAGCTGGGTTATAGATTACAAGGCACCTATATGGTAAAATACATTAAATAATAGAAAAAATATGATTTTACCGCCAAATTCAATCATTGTAGCCGGACCGGTGATTATAGAGGAACGTGACGGCAAAAAAATGACCCTTTTGAATAAACACAAAAAAACGGCCGCCAAACCCGACCCCAAGTGGCAGTTCTGCGGCGGGGAAATGGAAGATTTTGACGCCAGCCTGGCAGAAACGGCCAAACGGGAATGCCGCGAAGAAATGGGCTTTGCCATTGAAATTGAAAAACTGCTTGACGTTCTGGTTCAGAAAAGGGCTGACGGTTCCCTGGTTATTCTGGTTCACTATCTGGCCAAAAGGCTCGGCGAAATCAAGCCGAGCGATGACATTGAAGCCTATGATTGGTTTCCGCTTGATAACCTGCCAACGGACCTGGCGCCGAACGTTAAACCGATTCTGGAAAAGGTAAAATAAAAACCCAAGCAGAGGATAAATTCCTCTGCTTTTTATTTTTTAAAAATAACTTGATAAAAAAGTTGGTGCGGGGTAAAATAATAATCTATGAAACTCATTCAAACCGACAAACCAACGGCCGACCTGCTACAACATGAACTGGAACGCGAGCAATACGGCCTGGAAATGATTCCCTCGGAAAACTTCGTGTCCGAGGCGGTTTTAGAGGCCTTGGGCTCAATCGGCACCAATAAATACTCCGAGGGCTACCCTGGTAAAAGGTATTACGGCGGCTGTGAATTCGTGGATGCCATTGAACTGCTGGCCATTGAGCGGGCCAAAAAACTGTTCGGGGTGGACCACGCCAACGTCCAGCCCTACTCGGGCTCGCCGGCCAATCTGGCCGTTTATTTTGCCCTAATGAACCCGGGCGAGACCGTTTTGGGCGCCAGCTTGAGCTTTGGCGGACACATGACTCACGGCCTTAAAGTCAACTTTTCCGGAACTCTGTATAACGCCGTCAATTACACGGCCGATAAAAACGGTTATCTGGATTTTGACGAAATCAGAGGTCTGGCCAAAGAACATAAGCCCAAAATGCTCATTGCCGGCTATACCGCCTATCCCAGGATTATTGACTGGCAAAAATTCAAAGACATTGCCGACGAAGTCGGGGCTTTCTTTATGGCCGACATTTCCCACATCGCCGGGCTGATTGTCGGCGGGGTTCATCCTTCGCCGGTGGGCCTGGCCGACGTTATTACCACCACCACCCACAAGACTTTGCGCGGGCCGCGCGGAGCGATTATCCTTTCTAAAGAAGAAGACCGGCTGCACAAAAAATATCACCCTCAGTCGAAGAAAAATTTAGCCCAAATGATAGATAGCGCTGT
>DATDUR010000091.1:0-4475 GCA_035290305.1 Patescibacteria group bacterium | reverse complement strand
GACCCGGGTTCAGGATAAGGACCTGAATAAAAAATCCCTGGAAAGCCTGATTAAATGCGGCGCTCTGGACAAATTCGGCGACCGTTTCCAGATGCTTGATAATCTGGACAAGCTGTTAAAATTCAATAAAAAGAATTCTCCAGACGAAAACCAGCCGGATCTGTTCGCGGCTTCCGGGGTGGCCGCCAAAGCCACTCTGACTCTGGAGCCGGTTCAGCCTCAAGACAACAATCTTAAACTGGCTTGGGAAAAAGAACTTTTGGGCATTTACGTTTCCGAGCATCCGCTTAAAGAAGTGGCTCATCTGCTGCCGCCGGATATTACCCCGTTAAAAAATCTGTCCTTAAAAGGCCAGGGCGAAACGGTTAAAGCCGCCGGCGTCATCAACAAAATCAAGCGGGTGATTACCAAAAAAGGCCAGCCGATGATATTCGTCACGCTGGAGGACGAAGCCGGCAGCACCGAAGTTCTGGTCTTTCCCAATACTTTGGAGAAAACCAAAGATATTTGGCTGGAAGACAAGATTGTCATGATTGAGGGCAAAATAACCGACAAAGACGGGGTGGCTAAAATCATCGCCGATAAAGTGAGCGATTTAAACAACCTTAAAAACCAGCCTAAAAAATTAACCATCTCCTTAAACGGCGAACCGGACGTCATGCTTAAGTTAAAAAACCTGTTTGAAAAATACCCCGACGCCACCGAGGTTAACGTCATTCACCGGGGACAAAGGATAAAAATCGCGCAAAAGGTAAAATTGACGGATGAATTTTTAGAGCAGTTGAAAGAGCTGGTCGGAGAAAATAACGTAAAATTAGAAACTTGAAACCCGCCAAACTTGAGACTTAACGCTTAATCATATATACTAAAGCCATGACTCCATCAAAATCACTCGCCGGGGTTAGAAAACACCAGATAAAACTCCAGCCCAATTACCAGAACATCATTATCGTTTTTGCCGTGCTGGCTTTTATTTTAATCGCCGTCATCCTCTATTTTTCCCTGTCGCAGGCGACCGTAACCATTACTCCAGATTTCCGCCAACAGCAAATCGGCTTTGCCGTCCAGCTGGTTGATAAAAACAAAATCACTTCCCAGGACAATCTGGTGGAAAAACTGCCCGGCGAAATCCTGGAAACCGCCGTGGAACAGACCCTGGCCTTTGAAGTTGAACCTTACGACGAAAAACAGGCCAAAGCCGCGGGCGAGGTAACCATTATCAACAACTATTCCAAAAGCCAAAAGCTGGTAGCCGGCACCAGGCTGCTGACGGCCGACAATAAGCTCTACCGGATTACCGACTTTGTGGAAGTGCCGGCCGCAGGGCGCGTTAAAGTAAACGCCGTGGCCGATTCCGCCGGAGAGGAATTTGAAATCGGTCCGGCCAAACTCACCATTCCCGGCCTTTGGGAACCCCTGCGGGATAAAATTTATGCCGAAACCGGCGGTTTTGCCAGACAGACCGTCAATAAATACCAAATAAGCCAGGCGGCCATTGACCGGGCCCGGACAGTTTTGGTAAATAAGCTTACAGAAGAAGCCAAAGCCGAATTTAGCGGACTGACCGATTCCCCGGCTTTAAGCGACTCTTCCCTAATCGTGGAAACCATCAAATATTCAACCGATGCCGTTGTCGGCGCCGAGGTTAAAAATTTTTCCATGACTCTGGGTCTGGGAATTAAAGCCGTAATTTTTGACCAGGACAAGCTTAAAAAACTGGCCGAAGCCAGCCTGCCGGACAGCTATCAGACTGATAACACCCTGCTGAAAATCCAGCCGGATAGCTTTACTTACGAAATTACCCTACTTGACGCCAATCCGGAAAACCTGCTCGCCCAAGTCAAAGGCGATTATCTGATAAACATCGCCAGTTTAAATCTGGAAAAATCCGAACTTACCGGCAAGTCCAAAAAAGAAGCGGAAACTTATCTGAACAGTTTAAGCGACGTCCGGCAAGCCGACGTTTCCCTGCCCTTCTGGACCAAATATCTGCCGGCCATGGAAGACAAGATAAACGTTAAGATTGAACAATAATGGGAAGATTGGATTATTAGAACATTAGGATTTCTAACATTGACCCTTTTAAAATTTTAAGATATGATTTCCATGCCTGAATGATTGGGCCGGTTTACCGACCGGCCTCCCCTAAAAGGACGATATTTACAAATATCGCTAAGTTCAGCTGACAATTTAATAATGAGTGGCCGCCGACGGAGGCGGCAAAACAGGTGGAACCGCGGGGGTAAAAAAATTCCTTCGTCCTGAAAATATCAAAATTGGTATTTTAAGGATGAAGGTTTTTTAAATGGAAAATTGATGACTGATGATTAAAAAATCCTTAATCATTAACCCTTAACCTTATGAATCAAAAACAATTAGACCTTCAGCGCCACTCGCTCGCCCATCTCTTAGCCGCGGCCGTTTTAAGTTTGTGGCCCAAGGCCAGATTCGGCGTGGGACCGGTGATTGAGAACGGCTTTTATTACGACGTGGAAATACCGGACTGCCAGCTGACGGAAACCGACCTGTTAAAAATTGAAAAGCGGATGAAAAAATTAAAGGAACAAAAACTGGAATTCCAACGGCGGGAAATGTCCGTTGATGAAGCCGTCGCGCTGTTTAAAAAACTGGGACAGACTTATAAAGTTGAACTGTTAAACGACTTGAAAACCAAAGGCACCACCCGCCTGGATACTGCCGAGGCCGAAATTTTGTCCGAAGGTAAAAGCAAAATCTCGGTTTATCAGACCGGTGAGTTTATTGATTTATGCCGCGGACCTCACCTTAAAAACACCAAGGAACTGACGGCGGCTTTTAAACTGGATAGGTTGGCCGGAGCTTACTGGCGCGGCAACGAGGAAAATCCCATGCTCACCCGCCTCTACGGCCTGGCTTTTACTTCCCAGCCGGAACTGGACGAATACCTGGCCATGATGGAAGAAGCCAAAAAACGCGACCATCGCAAACTGGGCCGGGATTTGGATTTGTTCGTTTTTTCCGAGACCGTCGGTAAAGGCCTGCCGCTTTGGACCGAAAAAGGAACCATCATTAGAAGAGAGCTGGAAAATTTCATTATTGAAGAAGAAACAAAACGCGGTTATAAACATGTGATGACTCCGGACATGGCTCGTCTGGCTTTATACGAAAAATCCGGTCATTATCCTTACTATAAAGAATCCATGTATCCGCCAATGGAAATTGATGAGGATAAATTCATGCTCCGGCCCATGGCCTGCCCGCATCATTTTGAACTTTACTTATCCCGTCCCCGAAGCTATCGCGAACTTCCTTTAAGAATCGCGGAATTGGCCAAATTGTATCGTTATGAAAAATCCGGCGAATTAACCGGCCTGATGAGAGTCAGGAATTTCTGTCTGGCTGATGCCCATATAATCTGCGCCGATGAAAAACAGGCTAAAGAAGAAATCAACGGCGTTTTAAACCTGATTGAGCATATAGCCGACATCTTCGGTTTAACAGCCGGCAAAAATTACTCTTACCGCCTGTCTTTGGGTGACAGAAAAAATGAAAAGAAATACTTTAAGGATGATAAGGCCTGGGATGCCGGAGAAAAAATCCTCAAAGAAGTGTTAAAGGAACGTAAAACCAAATTTGTTGAAGCTCCGGACGAAGCCGCCTTCTATGGGCCTAAAATTGATTTCCAGATGAAAAACGTCATGAATAAAGAAGATACCGCCTTCACGGTTCAGTATGATTTTGTCATGCCTAAAAGATTCAACCTGAATTACATCAATCAAAAAGGCAATGAACAGGAAACCATTGTCATTCATCGTTCTTCCATCGGCGCCATAGAACGCAGTATCGCCTTTCTGATTGAGCATTACGCCGGCGCTTTCCCGCTCTGGCTCTGTCCGGTTCAAGTTAAGATTGTTTCGGTCGGAGCCGACCATAAAAAATACTGTGAAGAACTCTCAAACAAGCTGGCCGAAGCCGGCATTAGGGTGGAAACGGATTTATCCAACGAAACCGTCGGCCATAAAATCCGCAAGGCGGTTAATGAAAAAGTTCCCTATATGCTGGTTATCGGCGATAAGGAATTAAAATCGGACAAACTAATGGTCAGGGTCCGCGGCCAAGAAAAACTACTGGAAATTCCGGCCGACAAGTTTATTGACAAAGCCAAAGAGCTAATTAAGGAAAAATCTTTGGAATTGTAAGTCTACGAATTACGAATCTTTTACCAATATACTAATTTGGTAAACTGACTTAAAACTTAATAATTCAATATCAGCCATTAAATCCCATTCGTATATTCGTAGTGATTGGTAATTTGTAGGGTTAGTGTAATAAAAAACCCGGCTCCTGAAAAATGGGGGCATTCCCACCCAAATGGTACAAAGATATATAATACAGTTGTCTAACCATTAATCTTTGTACTATTATGTATCTACTAAAGCAGGTCCCTTCGGAGGCCCAGATTAAGAAGTGTTTGCGAAAAGCTGTCTTTGGTAAGA
>DATDUR010000090.1:0-5068 GCA_035290305.1 Patescibacteria group bacterium | reverse complement strand
CCTGATTAAAATCCTTGTTAAGCCTGGCCCGCTGGCGTTCGGCCATCAACCGCTTAACTTCGGCCGGCAATGCCCGCGGCTCTTTATACTGGTTTAAACCCAGGCCTAAAACTTTGTCAAATTCAATGATGGTTTGGCGTTTCTTGGCGGCCGGCTTGTCTGACTTTAATAATTCCTGAACCACGGCCAAAGCCGCCGGCGTGTTCAAATCGTCATTTACGGCTTGAGTAAATTTTCCCAGACAATTGTGGCAAGCCTGGCCCGGCAGGCCCAAACCGGAAATCACCCTGATTAAATTATCATAACCGTTTTGAGCCGCCTCTAAAGCTGGCCAGGAAAAATTCAGCTGGGTCCGGTAATGAGCCTGCAACACAAAATATCTGTAAGCCAGCGGACTAATGCCTTTATCTTTTAGCGTCTGCAGGGTAATGAAATTACCTTCGGACTTGGCCATCTTGCCTTCGTTGATGACTAAAAATTCACCATGCAACCAGTAGCGGACTGACTCCCCATTGGTCAATCCCCAATTTTGCGCGCGCTCGTTGGTGTGATGGACCGGAATATGATCAATGCCGCCGGTATGAATGTCAAATTGCTTGCCCAGATTTTTCAGACTGATGGCTGAACATTCCAGATGCCAGCCCGGAAAACCTTTGCCCCAGGGGGAATGCCATTCCATTTGACGTCGCGAAGCGACGTCATCCTGAACGGAATCGAAGGATCTCCCATTCGGATAGCTGAACTTCCATAAGGCGAAATCGGTTGGGTTTCTTTTTTCCCGATTGACTTCCACCCGCGCGCCTGCTTTTTGCCCTTCTAAATTTAATCTGGCGAGTTTGGAGTAATCCGGATATTTGGCCGTGTCAAAATAAATCCCGTCGGAAATTTTATAGGTCAAGCCTTTTTTTTCCAATTTTTTGACGAACTTGATTTGCGCTTTGACGCAGTCCGTGGCTCTGACCCACTGATGAGGCTCTTGGATGTTTAAATCACGCAAATCCTGGCGAAAAGCCCGGGTGTAAAATTCGGCGATTTCCCAGACGGATTTGCCTTCTCTGGCCGCGCCTTTTTCCAGCTTGTCTTCGCCGGTATCGGCGTCGGAAGTAAGATGGCCGACGTCGGTGATGTTCATCACTTGTTTGACTTTATAGCCGTTGAATTCCAGCGTCCGGCGCAAAACGTCCTCAAACACGTAAGTCCTTAAATTGCCGATATGGGCAAAGTTATAAACCGTGGGCCCGCAGGTATATAAAGAAACTTTACCCCTTTTTAAGGGCTTGAATTCCTCTTTGGAACGGCTTAGGGTGTTGTATAAATAAACTCCGGGCATAGGCTTATTTTACCCCGCGCCAATTTTAAAATCAATGTTATTTATTTTGTCAGAAACTAAAAATCCTCTCAACCCTGATGAGAGGATTTTAAAAAATATGTAATTAAATCAATTTTCTTTCCAGATTAACCAGCCGCTTTTCAAAATCAATAAATTTTAAATCATGGCTTCTGACCAATTCCAAAATGGTAAAGCAAATGGACTCCAAACGCTTAAAACCCTTTTCCATTCGGCTTTCCAGTTCGTCAAAACGCCTATCCACGGCTTCAAAACGCCTGTCCACGGCTTCAAAACGCTGGTTAACCTCTTCTCTAAAGCTATCCGCATCCGATTTTAAGGCGGTAAAATATTCCTCCAGTTCTTTTTTACTCATAGTTTCTTCGGTTTTTGACATAAGAGTCTAATTTAATAATAAATTGACCCTGTTTAAATATACTAAATTATCGTCAAAATTAAGTCAAATATTTACCTTGTCCGGTTTAATCAACGAGATGATTTACTTGACCCGGCTCTTTAAATAGCTGTCAATGAATCCGTCCAGCTCGCCGTCCAAAACCCTGTCCGGCTCATGCTCTTCGTAATCGGTCCGGTGGTCTTTGACCATTTTGTAAGGATGCAGAACGTAGGAGCGGATTTGGTTGCCCCAAGACGCTTCGGTGAATTCGCCGCGCAATCTTTGACGCTCTTCCTCAACCTGGGCTTCTTGATAGCGGACCAGCTTGCCTTTTAAAATTTTCAAAGCGGTGGCCTTGTTTTGAGACTGGCTTCTTTCGTTTTGGCAGGAAGCCTTGATGCCGGTCGGCAAGTGCGTGATTCTGATGGCCGAATAAGTGGTATTGACGCTCTGGCCGCCATGGCCGGTTGAAGTATTGGCTTCAATTTTTAAATCTTCATCTTTGAATGCCGCTTCCGTTTCGGATTCTATTTCCGGAATCACTTCCGCCATGGCAAAAGAAGTATGCCGGGCTTTATCGGCGTCAAACGGCGACAGGCGCACCAAACGATGCACGCCGCTTTCGGACTTAAGATAACCGTAAGCGTTATGTCCCCTGATTTCCACGGCCACCGATTTAAGTCCGGCTTCGCCGCCTTTGGACTGGTCCAGAATTTTAACCGGCCAGTTTTTCTTTTCGCAAAACCTTAAATACATCCTTAACAGCATTTCGGCCCAATCCTGGGCGTCGGCTCCGCCAGCGCCGGCGTAAATGGACAAGACGGCATGGTGGCCGTCATATTTGCCGTTTAAGACGGTAGCCGTTTCCAGTTTATTAAACTGGCGTTTTAAATCGTAATATTTATCCTCTATTTCTTTTCTTAAATTGACTGACTGGTCTTGTTCGTCTTCCCTGGCGATTTCCAAAACGGATTCCAGCTCGCCTTCCATTTCCCGCCAGCCTTTTATTTCTTCTTTCAAATCAGCCACTGTTTGAGAAATCCATCTGGCCCGCTCCTGATTGCTCCAAAAATCCGGCTGGCTCATTTCGCCTTCCAGGCTTTTAATCTCGCTTTGTTTGGAATTTAAATCAACCCGGCCCTTAAACTCCCGAACCTTGAATAATAATTCCTCAATTTTTTCCATCAGTTCTTTCATAGGCCTATTTTATCAAATCTAATCATTATCCGCGAGCTATTAACGGATTATCTGCGCGCTATCCGCGTATCTTATTGAAATTTATATTATTTTTTACCTAATCTTAGCCAAAAACATTGATTTTATCTTGACAAAATTATCTATTTATGATATTATGCCAATATAATAAATCAAATAAAAATAAGGCTTTAATTAAAGCCTTGTAGATAAACATTAATAATTAAACTAATAAATATTATGAATTTTGAAAATCCTAGGCAAACTCCTAAAGAACTAAGAGAAAAACAGGAAAGAATGGTGGAAAGCGGCGAAATCGGCATGCGCCATGACGTCAATGAAGGCGCCATGGGTATGAGGCCCGACCTAAAACAGGCAACCGACGAGGTTGTTAAACAAGCCAGGGAAATTGCCGGAAAACGCATTTTAAAACCTGAAGAATTAAGTCCGGTCGCCGATTTCCTCTTAAAGGAAGGTAAAATTACCGTTAAAGAGGTAGGCGATAATTTCATTATTCAGTCAGCTTTTGAACAATTGACTGAAGAGGAACGGGCCAAAGCGCTTGGCGTTGAAGAGATTGAACAGGTTGAAAAACTTGCCGCTTAATAAAAATATATAATTTTTACCCCCGCCGACTCGGCGGGGGTTTTTATATCCAAAAATTTTCTGTTTTATCAGCCGGCAGGCCGGGCACCCGTTCCTGCTGTTCGAAAAAAGGATTTTTGAAATATTTGGTTTTTTCTTGATTCATAGTTTTTAGGTTAAAAAAAGGCTTTTTTATACAGCCTTAAGTTAAATATAATGCTATTTATAATTTTTGAAAATATCCTGATAGGGATCCAAATTGCCTTTTTGGCCGTTAAGCAAATCGATTATCCCCTGGTTCTGATCGGCGCCGCCATTGCCCAAAAGGCTCTCCAAATTGGACAAGTTGTCCAGGCCGCCCGGAATTACCCGGTTAATCGTGGCATCAAGAATCTCCGGCAGATAGATGACTCCTAAAATCAGCGGGCCGAGCACTAATAAAATGCTGATGGTGCTCATAATCCGGCCCCAAAGGATGTACTTTTTTACCTTTTTCTGAATTTCATAAATCTCTCTGGCATAGGCCAGATTTTTTTTAAGCAATTCTTTAATCTGCTCATCGCTGGTTTGATTTTCCGCCATATGATTTTGCCGTTTTGGCTTTGCCCAGCTTGCCCCGCCGCTTCAGCAGGCTGTTTAATTCTTTTTGAAAAGTCTTAACGTCTTCAAAGGCCCGGTAAACCGAGGCAAAGCGGATGTAGGCCACCTTGTCAAAACTCTTTAATCTGTTCATGACTATCTCGCCCAGAGCCGAACTGGTAATTTCATCTTTTTTGCGTTTTTGGATGTCCCGTTCAACGGTGTTAACCAGCTGCCTGAATTTCTCCAGGGTGTAAGGCCGTTTCTCCAAAGAACGTTTTAAGCCTTTTTCCAGTTTTTCCCTGAAGTAAGGCTCTTTGCTGCCGTCCCGTTTAATGACCACCAGGTTTAAAATTTCTATCTGCTCAAAAGTGGAAAAACGGAAACCGCACTTCTGGCATTCGCGCCGCCTTTTCACCATCATGCCGTCTTCGGTCAGGCGTGAATCGTTAACTTTGGTGTCGTAAGTCAAACAAACGGGGCAACGCATAGTTTAATTATAAATTTTAAATTATAAATTTTAAAACTACTTGCCGATTTTCTTTCTGATAAAAGCGGGGATGTCCAGTTCTTCCTCTTCTTTGGTTTTGGGCGGCAGTTCCACTTTATCGGGCTCTATCTTTCTGGCTTTTTTGGAAAAAATAGACCTGGCCACCGAGGCCGGCTTGTCTTCGGCCTCTTTAACGGTCGGCCTGGACGGATGATAGAATTTTTCTTCGGCCGCCCGTTCGTTTTCCGCTTCCATGATTCTGGAGTTTTGAGGACTAAAGCCGGTGGCGATAACCGTGATCTTGACTTCGTCGCCCGTCTCATCGTCTATAACCGCGCCGAAAATCACCTTGGCGTTGGGGTCAATGGACGAAGTAATCACTTCGGCCGCTTCGTTGACCTCGTGCATGGACAAATCGCTGCCGCCGGTAATGGTAAAAAGCACGCCCTTGGCGCCCTTGATGGATAACTCCAATAAAGGGCTGTCAATGGCCGCC
>DATDUR010000089.1:0-2386 GCA_035290305.1 Patescibacteria group bacterium | reverse complement strand
CAGGCCGATGTTGATGCCCGTTTCAGTCCGTTCAAAAATCAGCCAGTCTTTAAACTCCCGGTTAGCGACCGTCCAGCTTTCCTCATCGTGGGTTAAAGTTAAAGCCGGCGTTTTTAACAGTTCAGCCAATTGATTGGCCAGTTGTTCGGTAATATCTTCTTTTTTAATGATCGGTTCGTCCACTTTGAGCTTGACTTCAATGGGTTCGGTGGAAAGATTTTTTATCCGGCTGATTGATTGTTCAAGAATGTCCTGATAATCAAAAGCGGTGCCGGCCGTTTCCGGCAGGATGGTAAAGCTGAAATCGTCAGCCACCAGCGGCCGGGCTTCCAGCTTGGGCGACTCGAATTTTTTAAAATTTTCTCGCAGGGCGTTTAAAAGTTCCGGCTGGTTGAGTTTAAAGATTAAGCTGGTGTCGTAACCCATGATTAAAGCGGCCATTTGTTCCGAAAAATTTTTTATTTCCCCGTCCGACCGGCCGATCAGGTAGGCTCCGTCTATGGTTTCCAGAACGTTAAAGCTCACTAGTTCAAAAGAAACGTCCGGGTCGCTGGCCGATAGCGTCGGGAAAATGGTCGTGTCCTTGCCTTCAAACCGGTATTTCAGGCCGGTTTTGATGAAGTCGTCGGTTCGGGCCTGCCAGAGTTTTAGAGCCTGGGCGTGGCTTAACTGGCCCAGGGGTTCGTGGTTGACGGAGACACCCGGGAAAAATCGGTTTTTATAACTATGGGAAAAAATCAGGCCGAAAATAAGCAGCGCCGTCAAGAGAATCAAAAAAATGGTTACAATAATAAGTAACCATTTCATCACCGAGGGGAAATGGGCGTCAGTCCCGTTGTTCTGAAGGTTCATCATTGGTATTTAAAATTTCGTTTAGCATTGATTTGGCCAGTTCGGCTTTGCCGGACGTTTGCTCTCGGTCCGTTTCCAGAGTTAAAGTTAAACTGTCGCCGGCCTTAACCTCATCGGGCAGATTTTTAATCGGCCAGAAGATTTCGCCGCCGTCCAAAGTTTTAATGACGGCCAGTTTTTCTTCAAATCTGTCCAGCGTGCCGGTGAGTTTATGGGGCATAGTTTAGTCGTTTTCCTTAACTTTAACCGAAATTGATTTTGATTTTTTGGCTTTGGGCAGCCTGACGGTTAAAACTCCGTTTTTAAGAGCGGCTTCCACTTTTTCCGGCATGATTTCGGTCGGCAGAATGATGGAACGGGAAAAGCCGCCCCAATAGCATTCCTGGTAGAAATAATCGTCTTCGGCAATGGTTTCTTCTATTTCGCGCTTGCCGCGGATGGTAATCATGTCGTTATTGATGGAGACGTCTATGTCTTCCGGTTTGACTCCGGCAATGGTGGATTTAATGACGATGTCGTCTTTGGTCTGGTAAACGTCAACGGACAGCTGGCCTTCTTCATAATCTTCGTCCAGCCATTTTTCCTCTCCGGCCTCTTCCATTTCCTGGGTGGCGACCCGTTCTTCCGCCGGCGTTTCGTTATTAAGAAAGAAATCGTCTTCGCTATTATTGATTTTTTTCGCGTCCTTAATTTTTTTGCCGAATAATTTCATAAAGTGGGTGGTTAAAAATAATTTCCTTACCTTTTATTATACAATATTTTTTATGCACAGGGAAGGGGATTTCCCGATTGATTAAACGTTTGCTAGTTGACATTTATTGGGAAATCAGTATAATAAGCGGTAGTTTAAAATCGCGGCCTTATCGTCTAACGGTCAGGACACCAGGTTTTCATCCTGGCAATCGGGGTTCGATTCCCCGTGAGGTCACCAGGGTATAGTAAGTATAGAAATCAAGTCGAATTTCAAAGTTACTATATTTTTAATTAAATTGATTTCTACATTTAATATGCAAGGAACAATCAAAAGATTGACTGACAAAAACTTCGGTTTTATCAGCCAAGAAGGCAAGGAAAAAGATTTATTTTTCCACGCCAATGAGCTGGTCGGCGTCAGCTTTGACGAGTTAAGAGAAGGCGATGCCGTTAGCTTTGAAGTGGTTGACTCTCCCAAGGGTCCGGCCGCGGTCAAAGTTTCCAAGGCTTAAAATTCTTATTTAAAATAAGAGCAAAGACCGTCCGTTTAATGCGGGCGGTTTTTGTTTTAAAAGAAGTGTGATATATTGTGATATATGAAAATCTTAGGTTTAGAATCATCCTGCGACGAATGCGCCGCGGCGTTATTGGAAATTGGAAATTGGAAATTGTCGGCCCAAGGCCGACCAGCCTCGGGCTGGGAAATTCGAACTAATGTTATATTTTCGCAGGAAAAATTGCATAGAAAGTACGGCGGGGTGGTGCCCGAAGTGGCGGCCCGCCGGCATGTGGAAACGATAATGCCGGTTATTGAAAAAGCGTTAAAGCGGGACAGGCCGGA
>DATDUR010000088.1:0-7992 GCA_035290305.1 Patescibacteria group bacterium | reverse complement strand
CGGACACCTTAACTTAGGCGCCGGACGGGTGGTGGAGCAGGACATCGTGGTTATTTCCGGCGAAATCAGAAACGGCCGTTTCTTCAAAAATCCGGCTTTTATTTCGGCCATTGACCATGCCCAAAAGAATAAATCCAAAGTCCATTTAATGGGCCTGCTTTCGGCCGACCAAAGCCCGCACGTGGATATGGGCCACGTTTACGCTTTGTTGAGGCTGTTGGACCAGGAAGGCGTGGAACGGGTTTACCTTCATTTGTTTACCGACGGCCGCGACGCGCCCCAGCATGCCGCGCCCAAATTTCTCAAAAAGTTAAGGCAGAATTTTTTGGGCAACGAAAAAATCGCTTCCGTCTGCGGGCGGTTTTACGGCATGGATAGGAACAAAAAATGGGACCGGACCAAAGCCGCCTACGACCTGCTTACTTTAGGCAAGGGGCATCCGGTGGAGTCGGCCGAGGAGGCGATTCTGCAGGCTTACAACCGCAAGGAAACCGATGAATACATTGAACCGTCGGTGATTATGGCCAACGGCCGGCCGGTAGCCGCCATAGAGGATAACGACAGCGTCATCTTTTTCAATTTAAGGTCCGACCGCGCCCGCCAGCTGGCCAAGACTTTTGTCCAGAAGAATTTTGAGGATTTAAACAAGGGCGGTTTTGAGAGAAAAAAATTCCCCAAGAACATCCGTTTTGTGGCCATGTCGGATTTTGGACCGGATTTGAATCACATTTTAACGGCTTATCCTTCCAAGGATTTAAGCAACACTTTGCCGATGCTGCTTAAAGATTACGGCCAGCTGTATCTTTCGGAAACGGAAAAGTACGCCCACGTGACTTACTTTTTCAACGGCGGCTACGACAGTCCGGTGGCCGGCGAAGAGCGGATACTTTATCCTTCGCCTTACGTCAAGAATTACGCCGAAACGCCGCAGATGTCTTTGCCGGGCGTGATGAAAATTTTATGCCGGAAGATCAGGACGGGCAAAGAATTCATTACCGTCAATTTTTGCAACCCGGATATGATCGGCCACACCGGCGATTTAAGGTCCGCCATCAGGGCGGTGGAAGCCTGCGACCAGGCGGCAGGCAAGGTCGCCCGCGAAGTCTTAAAAAAGAAAGGCGTGCTTTTAATCACCGCCGACCACGGCAACGTGGAAGAAATGATTAATTTAAAGACGGGTGAAGTTGACACCGAGCATTCCCTGTTTCCGGTGCCGTTTATCATGGTCAGCAAACAATACGCCAGAGCCAAACTGCGGGACGGCATTTTGGGCGACGTGGCCCCGACCATTCTGGAACTGTTCGGCCTTAAAAAACCCAAGGAGATGACGGGTAAGAGTTTGCTCGTAAAGAGTTAAGCGTTTTTAAGGTTAGGAAATTAGTAGGGTTGTGCGTTTAAAATTCTAAGCACTAAGCACGAAATCCGAAACAAATTCAAAATTCGAATTTTCTAATGTTTAAAACATTTTGGTAATTTGAATTTTGGTTATTGGATATTGTTTCGAATTTCGGATTTTGATATTCGAATTTCTAAAATATGTCATCAACAAGACCAAAACCGGTTGTTTTGATTATCCTGGACGGCTGGGGGATCGCCCCGCCTTCCAAGGGCAACGCCATCAGCCTGGCCGACATTCCCAATATCAGGTCGTATCAGGCCAATTACCCGGTTTTTTGCTTGCAGGCTTCGGGCGAATCGGTGGGCTTGTCCTGGGGGGAAATGGGCAATTCCGAAGTCGGCCATCTTAATCTGGGCGCCGGCAAGATAATTTATCAAAGCCTGCCCAGAATCAACCGGGCCATTGCCGACGGCAGTTTTTTTAAGAACGGGGCTTTTACGCACGCCTGCGGCTACACCAAAAGGAGAAACAGCGATTTGCACATTATGGGGCTGTTTTCCACCGGCGGCGTCCATTCTTACAACGAGCACGCTTACGCTTTGGCCGAACTGGCCAAGCAGCGGAACGTTCAGAACGTTTATTTCCACGTTTTTTTGGACGGCCGCGACGCGCCCTATAACAGCGGCAAGAAGTTCGTGGACCAGCTGATTAAAAAAGCCGGCCAGCTCGGCATGGGCCAGATTGCCACCCTGGCCGGCCGCTATTGGGCCATGGACCGCGATAACCGCTGGGACAGAATCGCCAAAGCTTATCTGGCCATGACCGAGGGCCAATCGGAAAAAACTTACGAAGACCCACTACAGGCGATTGAGGATTCTTATAACCAGGGGGTTTACGACGAGGAATTCGCGCCGACGGTAATCACCAAAGACGGCTCCCCGGTGGCTAAAATCAAAGACGGCGACAGCCTGATTTTTTTCAATTTCCGGGGAGATCGGGCCAGGCAGATTACCAAGGCTTTTGTTTTGCCCGGCTTTGACAAATTCAGCCGGCCCAAGTATCTGCTGAAACTGGGTTTTGTGGCCATGACCGAGTATGAAAAAGACCTGCCTATGGAAATCGCTTTTCCGCCGGAGAACGTGGCTATGCCCCTGGCTAAAGTCATTACCGAGGCGGGTTTAAAGCAGCTGCACATCGCCGAGACGGAAAAGTACGCCCACGTGACTTTCTTTTTCAACGGCGGCAAAGAAGAAAAATTTGAAGGCGAAGAGAGGATTATCGTGCCTTCGCCCCAGGTGGCCGCTTACGACCAGCAGCCGGAAATGTCCGCCGGCCAGCTTACCGAACGCCTGATTAAGGAAATGGACGCGGATAGCTACGATTTTATCGTGGTCAATTACGCCAACGCCGACATGGTGGCGCATACCGGCGATCTGGCCATGACCGTCAGGGGCATAGAATTTTTGGACGAGCAGCTCGGCCAGTTGGTCAGCAAGATTCTGTCCAAAAACGGCGTGGCCTTAATTACCGCCGACCACGGCAATGCCGAGGAGGTTTATAAATTGCAGACTGGGGAAATAGACAAAGAACACAGCACTAACCCGGTGCCGTTTTACGTCATCGGCAAGGAGTTTAAGGGCAAGGTGGCGAAGTCCGCGGCGGGCAAGGATTTGGCCCAGGTGACGCCGGCCGGAGTTTTGGCCGACGTGGCCCCGACCATTTTAAAAATTATGGGCTTAAAACGTCCCGAGGAAATGAGCGGAAGGCCGTTAATTTAGTTTATAGCTTCCGTCTGAAATATAAACCTGGTATGTTTTGACTTTTTACTCAACAGTAATTAAGCTAAATTAGTAATTATTAATTTAAACATGCTTGATTTAAATAAAATTTAAGCAAGTTTAAGCAAGAAAGTGAAAAATTATGGAACAATATAAGGCATCAAGAGAGAAGGAGCCAACAGTTAAAGGACCCGAAAAATATACACTTTGGAAAAGAGTAAAAGCAGTAACCGAAGCCGCGGCCTTTTTAGCCTTATTAGCTATTATGACGACTGAAAAAGGTCAGGCGCAAGAGCAACCTAATTTTTCAGAAAATAAAGATAGAACTGAAGTTTTAAAAGAACGGATTTCCGGCCAAGAAAAAAAAATAATTATTGAGGCTGGGAAAAATGGGCAGCCTGGCCTTTGTGAACAAACTGATGTTAAAAGATTAATTTATCCGAGTCAAGAAAGTGTTACCATAGGCTATAATGAAGCTAAAGAAGCTCGGTGGTTATTTTACGAAAATCCTGATGCTTCAATGCGTTTTTGTGATGTCGGCGTAGATGGTTTGGTGGATAGGGTGATAGTTAATCACGAGCAAGGGACCTTAAGTCCAAAAAGCAACAGTGCACATAATGATTTAAAGACTTTTGTGCCTATGTCCGCCCTGGCCGATGAGGCAAAAATAACCGTCGGATTAGAGCCGGAAAATGTTAAGGTTTTTGAAATCGTTTTTGAAAATGGGATAGTGGTAATTCGTTCAGTAGATTTTCAGTCAGGCGAAGCTATTGAGTTAAGCGGCGACGAAGCGGAACAACTATCTAATAGTGTCCAGAGTGCTTTTTCTAGTGCCCTGGAACAGCCGGACGGCGATAAATAAGTCGCTTATGACTGGTTTTAAGGAAATAGCTCCAGCTCGAGATTATGAAAATAGTTCGTTAGAAAGAAAAATCGGCGAAAGTCCTTATTTTAGTCGACGTGATTTTTTGAAAAAATTATTAACCCTCGGCGCCGCTTCTGTTTTAGAAACTACGTTTTTAGGCAAAATTGTTGAAGCCAGCGATAAATTTTTTCAAGATCAAGGACAAGAGTCCCATAAACATCGGGGCCTAGAGTATAGTTCAGTTGCGGCTGAAGAAAAATTGAGTCCTTTAGAGCGTTTCTACCCGGATATTAAAGATTTAGATGCCCGTATCGTCATCAGCACGGTTGCTGAGGCGGTTAAAAGTCTTGATCCTGTTACCCAAGGACTTTTTAAGGTTCAGTTTGATAACGTGGCAGCCTTTGCTTATCCAGGCACATTTTTTCCAGAAGAAATGGCCAAGAAGTTAGGCTTAGAGAGGGGGAGCTATTATATTACTTATTCAGATAAAGAATTTCCTCCGGAAATTTTGATGAGCACCGCTTATCACGAAAGTCGTCATTTGAAACATTTTGTGGAGCAGTCCCAAAAAACCCCTGACGACAAGACTCTTTATATTCGTTTTCCTGAATTGTCCCAAGAAATCAATCAACATATTGAAGAAATGGCAACCTGTTTGGAAACCATCGAATTTTTAAACAAGCAACATCAGGCAAAACCCGGAAAGAGAATCGTTACCCCCGAAGAATACGCCGGCATACCTAAAATGCTTCAGCAAGAAAAAAAATATTTTATGACCAATTATATCAATTATTATATGGAAAGATACGGTTCAAATTTCGATATCCCCCACGGAGAGTGGCCGCAACAGGATAAAATAGATCAGCTTATCGAAAAAATGTATAAAGACGGGGAAATCATTGAAGTTTTAGGGAAATTAGGAGAATAAAATTTATGCCGGAATTACCCGAAGTTCAAACCGTTGCCAACAGTCTTGCCCGAAAAATAAAAGGCAAGGTTTTTTGTGATTGCCGCCTGAAGGCGCCCAAGATGGCCAAGCCGGGAAATTTCCGGTCAATGATTAAAAATCTTAAGGTGAAAAGCGTCAGGCGCCGGGCCAAGATGATAGTGATTGGACTGACCGGCGATAAATTTTTGCTGGTCCATTTAAAAATGACCGGCCAGCTGATTTACGTTGACAGGGCCGGACGGGCTTCGGGCGGGGGACACCCGATCAATTCCCAGGGCATAAATTTGCGCCAGCCCAACAAATTCACCCGCATCATTCTTGATTTTAAAGATGGCAGCCGTTTATTGTTTCATGACGTGCGCAAGTTCGGCTGGATGAGGATTGTTGACAAAGAGCAATTAGCAAAGCTCAATGAGCAATTTGGCGTGGAGCCGTTAAGCGGGGGATTTACCCTGAAAAAATTTAAAAAGGTTTTAGAGCGCCGGCCCAAGCTTAAAATCAAACAGCTGTTGATGGCGCAGGAACTGATTGCCGGCATCGGCAACATTTACGCCGACGAAAGCCTGTTTGGCGCGGGCTTAAGCCCGTTGAGGCCGGCCAAATCTTTAAAACCGGCGGAAATAAAAAAATTGCGTCAGGCGATAATTAAGAAGTTAAAGGCGGCCGTAAAATTGGGTGGCACTTCGGTCAATACTTTTGTCCGGCCTTCGGGCGAGCAAGGAGGTTTTGCGGCCAAGCTCAAGGTTTACCAGCGGGGCGGAGAAAAATGCTTCCGTTGCCGGACGGTTCTTAAAAAAATCAAACTCGGCGGCCGGGGCACGGTTTATTGTCCCAACTGCCAGAAGTGATTAATATTAAAAAAAGACTGACAAATTTCGTCAGTCTTTGGCGCGGTCAATAGGGTCGGAACCTTACTCATTTTTTTTGTTTACGAGCCGAAAGAGCTCGTTGAAGAATTTAGAGCGGTCCAACCGTTTCATCCGCAATCCGGAAAGAGCGTTTCCATTAAATTATCATACAATAAAATCCCTGTCAAATAATAAAAAAGAGGGCATCAGATGTTTTGACGCCCTCGGAAAGGTGGGTTGGAGGCTATTTGAATTCGGTCCGGGCCAGCTCCAGAAATTGGTTAATAATCCAATTAATCAAGATTTGGCCCGCTTTAAGCTTGGCTTTGGCCGGATTGCCGAAATGGCCCAAAGGAATCAGCCTTCTCCATTCCGTTGGAGTCGCCGGCATTTCCTCTTTGAGCGGAAAATAGTCGGGGCCGGTTCCGGTAACCGCTTCAGCCGGCCTGATTAAATCCGGCTCTATGGCCACAGAAATGGAAGTTTCCACTTCGTTGCCGTGAGCTAACTTTTTTCCAAACAAAGACTCACATAGTTTCATAAACTCCGGGTTCATAAAGACATCCTTGTCCGGATTTAGTATTTGAACATCATAGTCTAATTGAATCATCTCAATTGCCTTTTCAATTGGCTGGTGGTTGGGGCCGTGGAAATTAACCACCAGGAATTTGGTAAAACCATGAATAATAAACGATTCAAGAATATCTTCAATAACCTCTTGATAGATATAGTTTCTAATGGAAACAGTACCGGGCCAGGCACTGGTGTCTTGGGCGGTGCCAAACGGCAAGGCTGGCAGTAAAACGGCTCCGGACAGTTTTTTGGCAATTCTTTCGGCCAAAAATTCCGCGCTCCTGGTGTCGGTACAAAGCGGCAGACGCTGGCCGTGCTGTTCTGTACAGCCGGTAGGCAGAATAAGGATGGTCGTTTCCCGATTCAAGGCCTCAACTTCTTTCCAGGTCAGCCAGCCAATTCTGGTAATGGGCATTAATGACTCCTTTGGTTTGGTTTTTACAAAGTGCTTTAAAGATAGATAATGATATGGCAATTTTCATTTTTTGTCAACCATAAAACCCCTTTAAAGAAGGGGTTTGATTTTAAGCGGGGGATTAGAAAAACAGCAAAGTCAAAACCACGCCCAAAATTCCGCCGATCAGAATCTGCAGAAAGGAATGGGCGATGGTTTCTTCCAGCACCGGATACTTGTATTCTTTTTCGTCCGGCAGGTCTTTAATCAGCCGGTTTAAGACTTTGCCGTGCATGGTCAGGTAGCCTCTAAGTCCGATGGCGTCGCGCATGACCACGATGGCCAGCACGGCGCTGATAAAGAAAGCCACGTTCAATCCGTCCAGCAGGTAAACCATGGCGGCCAAAGAACAGACCAGGGCCGAGTGGGAAGAGGGCATGCCGCCGTAGCCGAGGGTGCGGTGCCAGGAAAATCTTTTTTTAATCAGGTCCAGGATTACTTTAACGGCCTGGACAATCAGGGAAACGATAATGGGCAAAAGAAGGTATTTCATATTTTATTATTGAATTAACGCTTAAAATTTTGTATAATCTATGTATCTATTATACCTTATGGATTACATAAATTCAATCATCCTGGGGCTGGTCCAGGCCATAACCGAATTTTTGCCGATTTCCTCCTCCGGCCATCTGGTGATTTTTCACCGCTTCATGGATTCAAAACTGTTGAACAGCCTGACTTTTGACGTCATGCTGCACGGCGGCACTTTGCTGGCCGTCTTGATTTATTTCTGGCAGGAGGTGGTGAATATAATTAAAAATTTTTTTCTTACCCTGTTCAGATTCAAAATCACTCATGATTTCAGGCAGCAGCTGCCCTGGTTTTTGATTATCGCTACCGTTCCCGCCGCCCTGCTCGGTTATTTTTTTGACGACTTTATTGAACAAACTTTTAGGTCGGTCCATTGGGTAATCCTGATGCTCTTGGTCGGCGCTTTTTTGTTCATCGTGGCCGAGAAAAGTTTCAGCAAAAACCGGAGTCTGGATTCAATGACTTTTTTTGACGCTCTCTTAATCGGTCTGGCCCAGGTGCTGGCTTTTATTCCCGGCACTTCCCGCTCCGGCATTACCATCGTGGCCGGTTTGTCCCGCCGGCTTAAGCGGGCCGAAGCGGCCAGGTTTTCTTTTTTGCTTTCCCTGCCGGTCATTCTGGGCGCGGTCATCAGAAAAATCACCCAAATTCCTTT
>DATDUR010000087.1:0-3020 GCA_035290305.1 Patescibacteria group bacterium | reverse complement strand
CTATCTTCGTAAGAAAACCCGCCCGGAATAAAATAGCCGTCAAACTTTTTTAATTCTTCTTTGTCGGCGTTCCAGCGGAAAAACTCCGGATTCAGGCCGGCTTTTTTGACCGCCCGAAAAGATTCATATTCGCAGTTGGTTCCGGGAAACTGAATAATGGCTATTTTAAACATAATTTTTACCGGGACGGATTTAAAATCTTTTTCTTTTTAAATTAATTATCTATTTATTACGAACGGACGGATTTAGTATGGGCGGATTTAAAATCCGCCCCTGCGTACGTTATATCAATCTAACGCCTTTTTTTCCCTTTACCACTTTACCTATCTCGTATACCTTTTCCCCTTTTTCTTCCAAGCGTCGTCGCACCTCGTTCGTCATTCGTCCATCAATTATTAAAACCAGACCGATGCCCATGTTAAACACGCGGTACATTTCTTCCTCGGCCACGGCTCCGACTTTCTGAATGACTTTAAAAATCGGCAAAACTTCCCAGGAATGTTTTTTTATTTCCACCGCCAGACCCTCGGGCAAAATTCTGGGAATATTTTCTATAAACCCGCCGCCGGTAATGTGGGCGATGCCGTTCAGCTGGCTCACTAAAGGCAAGACCGATTTGACGTAAGACTTGTGAGGTTCCACCAGCTCCCGGCCCAAAGAAAACTTTAATTCCTCAAAATGGCTGTCCACCGTGTAATTGTTGTTTTCAAAAAATATCTTCCTGACCAAAGAAGCGCCGTTGGTGTGAATGCCGGACGAAGCCAGGCCCAATAAAACGTCGCCCTCTTTTATTTTCTCGCCGGTAATGATGTCGTCACGCTCCACCACGCCCAAAATGCAGCCGGCAATGTCATGCTCGCCGGCCAGATAAACTCCGGGCATCTCGGCCGTTTCCCCGCCAATCAAGCTTACGCCGTTTTCCCGGCAGGCTTTGACCATGCCCGCCACCATCTGCTCTATTTCCTCCGGCTTGAGCTTATCGGCCGCGATGTAATCCAAAAAAGTTAAGGGTTTGGCGCCCTGGCATAAAATGTCGTCGCAACAATGATTGACGATGTCTTCGCCGACCGTTTCCAGATTGCCGACCAGGGCGGCGATTTTAAGCTTGGTGCCGACGCCGTCAACGCTCTGGACCAAAACCGGCTCTTGATAACGCTTGAGCCAGACGGCATCATACATCGCCCCAAAAGAACCCAGGCCCGTCACCACGTTCTTGTCAAAAGTGGTTTTAACCTTGTCTTTAATCCTTCGGACCGCTTCATTGCCGGCGTCTATGTTGACCCCCGCTGACTTATAACTTAATGACATAAATTTAACCGTTTAATTTGCTCCTTAAGCCGTTCAGCCATTTATCCCCCATCTCTCTGACTGACAAATTAATAATAACGTTCCCGTTATTCATGATTCTTAATTCATCATTTATCTCCGTCTTGCCTATCTCCGCCGTCTCCAGCTTGTATTTTTTACAAATCTTTCGTACCGATGCAAAATTTTGCGTCGCTACTTCCAAAACAAAACCGCCGGTTTCGGAAAATAATTTTTGGAACGACGCAAAATTTTGCGTCGCTACGTTATCTAAATTAATTTCACAACCAATCCGATTCTGTCCATCACCGCCAAAACACATTTCCGCCAAAGCCACGGCCAGGCCGCCGTCGGAAATGTCATGGCAGGCCAATAATAATTCTTTGTCAATCATGTCGGTGACGGCGAAAATCTGGGCTTCGGCTTCCTTAAAATCAGGTTTGGGCACGTTGGCGCCCAGCTCATTGAATAACTGGTAATAAACCGAACCGCCCAGTTCGTCTTTTCTTAAACCGATTAACATAACGCTTGAGCCGGCTTCCTTGAATTCCATAGTCAGGGCTTTGCGATAATCGGCCAGCCGTCCCAGACAGGCGATAATGGCCGAGGGGTCAATTGCTCCCTGGGCCGATTCGTTGTATAAGCTGACGTTGCCGGAAATAACCGGCACCGGGCTCTTGGGCCTGGACTTTAAATGAATATTTTGGCAGGCCTCGGCCACGCCCCGGACGCCTTCGGTAAACTGCCACATCTGCTCGGGCTTTTCCGGATTGCCGTAGCACAGGCAATCGGTAACGGCCCAGGGCACGGCCCCGACCGCGGCCACGTTCCTCATCGCTTCCACTACGGCATTGGCCGCTCCCCAGTAAGGGCTGATTCTGGAATAAAAAGGATTGCAGTCAACCGATAAAGCCACCCCGACCCGCTTGAGGTTTTCCGGCAGGTCTTCGTCAATCAGCGGCCGGATGACTCCGGCATCGGCCCGGCCGGGCTCAATCACCGTAATGCCCTGGACGGTCTTGTCGTATTTTTCATAAATCGGGGCCCTGGAAGCTATATTTTCATGCGACAATGCTTTTAATAAAACTTCATTGTAATTTTCCGGTTCCTGAATCCGGGGTTCTTGATAATTTTGATTCGGTTCTTTTATTTCCCTGTCGTATCTCAAGCCTTTGGTAATATCGCAGGCAGGAGCATCAACCACTTTTTCCATTCCCTTATATTTAACCACGTACTGTCCGCCGACGGTTATCTTGCCGATAACCGAAGCCCGGGCTCCTTTGGAAACTTTGGGCAAGGCCCAGGTGTCGTTGTAATGGCTGATGATTAAGGGGGTAACTGCGGGATGAGCTATCCAGATGAATCTTTCCTGGGTTTCGGCCGCCAGAATCACCTGCGGCGGCAGATTGTCCATGGCCACGTGAATCTTATCCAAATCCACTTCGGCGCCGTAACCGCCCGCGTCCGCCAGTTCCACGCTGCCGCATAAAATCCCGCCGCCGCCCATATCCTTAAAGCCGACTTTATCCAGCAGTTTTTTCTCTTTTAAAATTTTAAACAAATCGTAAGTTGACTCCAATAAATGGCGTTTTAAAAAGGCGTTCGGTTCCTGAACCGCGCCCTTGTTCTTTTCCTTTTCAGCCTCGTTTAATTCAAAGGAAGCGAAGCTGGCTCCGCCAAAACCGGAATTGTCGGTGGGCTTGCCGACCAGGATA
>DATDUR010000086.1:0-3220 GCA_035290305.1 Patescibacteria group bacterium | reverse complement strand
GCCGATGAACTTCGCCGGCAATTGGAAGAGCGGGGGATTAAAATCAACGACTTGCCGAATAACGAATATGAAATAGAATAAAATAAATCAGATATAAAAAAACAGGGTCATCCTACTTCGCCAAGGCTTCGTAGGATTGCTCTGTTTTTTATTATTTATGTTCAGAAAATCACAGCTGGTATTTTACGCCTGTTTAGCCTTTATCTTAGGCGTCGGCCTGGCCTCTTTTGTTTTTATCGGCTGGCTGGTTTTGTATTTTACGGGTTTGGCCGGCATCATCGTTTTAATTTTTAGCAAACCCAAGTCATTGCCGTTTTTCTTTGCCCTTTGCTCTTTGTTTTTTGTCTTTGGCCTCGCCCGTTATCAATTATCAATTCCCAAAATAGATGAACGTCACCTATCTTTTTACAATAACCAGCCGGAGGTAGAATTTTACGAACGCCAGTCCGTCAGTTTTAAGGGCCTGGTTTTGGACGAGCCGGACGTCAGAAAAGACCACGTTAAATTGAAGGTTGAGAGCCGGGAGTTGAAAGTCGGTTCCGAAGTCAAAAAAGTTGAAGGCAGGGTTTTGATTAAAACGGATTTATATCCCCAATATGATTACGGCGACGTTTTGCAAATTGATTGCCGGCTGGTTGAACCTGAACCAATAGAAGATTTTGCTTATGAGAAATATTTGGCTTTGTCGGGAATTTATTCACTGTGTTATAACGGCCGGATTGAAAAAATTGACGTCGGCCGGGGTAATTGGTTTAAGTCAACGGTTTTTAAAATCAAAGCCAAAATCGTTCAAACCAGCGGTCAGATTTTGCCGGAGCCCCAGGCTTCGTTTCTGGGCGGCCTGTTGTGGGGCGCCAAAAAAGGCCTGCCCGAAGAAGTGCTGGAAAATTTCAACAAAACGGGCGTGACTCACATCATTGCCGTTTCCGGTTATAACATCACCATCATTGCCGTGGCTTTAACCAACATTTTCATCGGTCTGGGCTTGTCGCGGGTTAAAGCTTTCTGGCTGATTGTTTTGGGCATTGTCTTTTTCATCGTCATTACCGGTTCGCCGGCTTCCATCGTGCGGGCCGGCCTTATGGGTCTGGTGGTTTTAACGGCCCAGACCGTCGGCCGGGCGGCCAAAATGCGCAATACTTTGGCCGTGGTTTGCCTGTTGATGCTACTATTTAATCCCAAAATTTTAATCTGGGACGCCGGTTTTCAGCTGTCTTTTTTGGCCACCATCGGTTTGATTTATCTGGCGCCCCGGTTAAAAAAATATACGACTCGGTTGCCCCAAACTTTTGGATTGAGGGAATCTTTTACCACCACCCTCTCGGCCATTATTTTAACCGCCCCTTTGATTATTTTTCAGTTCGGACGGTTTTCCTTTTTAGCCTTGCCGGCCAATCTGCTGATTCTGCCGATTATCCCGCTGAACATGGCCGTCGGTTTTTTGGCGGTCGTGGGCGGTTTAATCTGGCTGCCGCTCGGCCAAGTAATCGGTTATGTTTCCTGGATTATTTTGACTTATGTTTTAAAACTGACGGAAATTTTGGGCGGCCTGGCTTTCGCCTCAACGCCTTTGCCCGGCCTTCATTGGATTTTTATGGCGGCCGGCTATTTGTTCATCGGTTTCATTATTTTTAAAAATCAAAAAAGAACTTCATGAAAAAATTGATTAAAATTTTGGCAGGTTTATTGATTATTTTGTTGCTGATGGCCGCGGTTGTTTGGTTGGCGATTAGAGACAGCCAGCTCAAGGTTTATTTTTTTGACGTCGGCCAGGGTGACGCCGTTTTAATCAGGACGCCGTCGCGTCAGAACGTCATCATTGACGGCGGGCCGGATAACGTTTTAGCCGCCAAGCTGGGGCAAGCCCTGCCTTTTTACGACCGGACCGTTGATTTGATGATTTTAACCCATCCGCACGACGATCATTTGGTCGGGCTGATTCAGGTTCTGGAAAAATACCAGGTCAAACAGATTTTATACACCGGCGCGCTGCAGCCTACGGACAATTATCTCAAATGGCTCCAAGTCATCAAAGACAAGGGCCTTAATTTAAAGATTGCCCGGGCCGGCCAGAATTTTGTTTTTGGCCAAGCTGAACTGAACATCATTTATCCGGTTGACGATTTAACCAATCAACAAATGGAAAATTTAAACAACAGTTCCATCGTCAGCCGGCTGGTTTACGGCCAGATCAGCTTTTTATTTACCGGCGATTTGGAACAAGCGGGGGAGGAAGAAATTCTTGGACTTTCAGGCGTCAGTCTTAATTCCCAAGTCATCAAAATCGGACATCATGGCAGCGAGACTTCGTCCGGCGAAGAATTTTTACGGGCGGTAAGTCCTGATTACGCCGTTATTTCCGTAGGTAGGGACAATAAATTCGGCCATCCTTCCAGAAGGATAATCAAAAGGCTCCAGCGGCTGGGAACTGAAATATTAAGGACGGACGAGCTGGGCGACGTTGTTTTTGTAACCGGCGGCACGGATTTAGATTATATAAATAAATGACACAAATTGTTCGCAAATGGCACACAGATAACTCGCAGATGTTTGCGTGTCATTTGCGAGTTATTCGCGCCTGTCCGCCTTTGGTGGAAACTATTTGCGCCCATCTTGATTTTTTAGCCGAATTTGTTATGATACCTACAATTATTAATTTAACGGTTATGGCGGAAAAACAATCCAATATCCTGTTGATTGAAGACGAAGAAGTCCTAGCCAACATGTACGAGACCAAGTTTAAGAACGAGGGTTTTAGAATCAGGAAAGCTTTGGACGGAGAAGCGGGCCTTAAAATGGTGGCCGAGGAAAAGCCGGAGCTGATTCTGCTGGATATTATCATGCCCAAGCTGGACGGTTTCTCGGTTTTAAAGAGATTAAAGGCCAATGAGGCCACTAAAGACATTCCGGTGGTTTTACTGACCAATCTGGGCCAGAACGAAGACGTGGACAAGGGCCAAAAACTCGGGGCCGTGGGTTATCTGGTTAAGGCCAACCTGACGCCGTCCGAGGTAGTCAAAAAAGTTAAAGAATTTTTAAATAAATAGCATTATGGAAAAAACGTTAATCATATTAAAACCGGACGCCCTCCAGAGAAGTTTAATCGGCGAGATTATCACCCGGTTTGAAAAAAAAGGCTTAAAGATTGTCGGCCTGAAAATGATGGAACTGGACGATTTAAAGCTGGAGGAACATTACGAGCATCATAAAGACAAGCCGT
>DATDUR010000085.1:0-6917 GCA_035290305.1 Patescibacteria group bacterium | reverse complement strand
ACTTCGGCCAACTCGTCTTTGCCGGAAGTGGCCGGAGCGGCGGCTTTATTGGTTGATCCTTATAACATCAACGACATCGCTCAAGCCATGAAGTTTGTTTTAACCGGCGATAATTTAAGGAATGATTTAATCAGTAAAGGTTACGGCCAGTCGGCCAAGTTTAACTGGCCGAGTTCGGCGGAAAAGGTTTTATCAATTTTTAATTCTTTATCATGAGAATCGGCATTGACGCCCGGCTTTACGGCACCAAACACCGCGGCCTGGGCAGATACGTCAAAGTTTTGGTTGAGGAACTGGTTAAAACTGATACCGATAATCAGTACGTTTTGTTTTTAAACGAGGATAATTACGACGAGTCGTCATTAATCAACTCCTCGGCCAAAAAAGTCCTGCTGCCGGCCAGCTGGTATTCCTTTAAAGAACAGCTACTGGGGCCTAAAATCATCGCCAAAGAAAAATGCGACCTGGTTCACTTTCCGCATTTTAACGTGCCGATTTTTTACCGCGGAAAATTTATCGTGACCATCCATGATTTAATCATCAATCATTTTCCCGATTCCCGGGCCACCACCCTGCCCAAAGCTTATTACCGGCTTAAATTGTGGGGCTATAAGATAATCGTCAGGCAGGCCATTAAAAAAGCGGTTAAAATAATCGTGCCCAGCCGATTCGTCAAAGAGGACATCCTCACGCATTATCGGGTAGAACCGGAAAAAATAACCGTAATTTACGAAGGTTATTTTTTGGGACAGGAACATTTGCCGGCCCAGATAGATCGTTTTAACATCCAAAAGCCTTTTTTGCTTTACGTGGGCGCGGCTTATCCGCACAAAAATCTGGAAAGCTTAATCAGAGTTTTTAAAAAATTGAACCGGTCAAAAGAATTTCAGCTGGCGCTGGTCGGTTCCACCGATTATTTCTATGACCGGTTAAAAAAAACATCGGCCGACGTTCCCGGAATCATTTTCACCGGTTATGTTTCCGAAGGCGAGCTTTCGGCTTTGTATAAGCGGGCCGCGGCTTTTGTTTTTCCCTCGCTGTACGAAGGTTTCGGCCTGCCGCCGGTGGAAGCCCAGGCGCACGATTTGCCGGTAGCAAGCTCCAACCGCGGTTCTTTGCCGGAGATTCTCGGCGACTCGGCTTTATTTTTCAATCCCCAAGATGAGCAGGAGATGCTTAATCAATTTAAAAAAATAATGACCGATGGAGATTTGCGCCGCCGGCTGATTAAAGCGGGCCGGGAAAATATCAAAAGATTCGGCTGGCAAAAAATGGCCGGTCAAATTAAAAGATTGTATTTGTCTTAGACTGCTTGTTTGTGTTATAATTAACCAACTATAAAAACCTTTGTTGATAATCTAGATAAAAACCCTGTAGGTTTTGCCACAGGGGGATTAAGAGATATATAAATAATGTCCGCCAAAAAGAGAGAAACAAAAAGTAAAAAGACTGCCGTTAAGAGCGGGGCGAGGATAAGAAAAATCCCCGTTAAAAAATCAAATCGGAGTAAAAGCAGGGTAGTCAAAAGTTCAGCTAAAAATCCATCCGAGGCGTTGCTGAACGAATCTTTTAAAATTGAACATCTTCTGATAGATGAACAACTTTTTTGTTCTTCGGAAATCAGCGAAAAATTGGCGCAAAAAGAACAGTCGGCCAGGCTTGAACCGGTTTTAAATCAGTTGGACAGCCAGCTTTACGGGCAGCCGGTTAAGAAACAGAAAACGACTCCCGGGCAGATTAACATTTCTTTGAACGGCCAGCCGGCTCCGGCGGAAGATTCCTTAAAATATTTCAGCAACCCCGAACGTATTGTTAATTTAAGAAATCAAAATGCCGGCCCGAAACTGATTAAGCCGGCCAGGATTAATCCGGAGAATGAATTTAAAATTCAGGATTCAAATTTTGAACTGCCGGCGCCGAGTTTTTTAACCAGAATTTCTTTAAAAGACAGGCTGTTGAATTTTTGGGAAGATTCCAGCCATCGGGCCAAAGGTTTTAAAATTAAATTTTTTAAACATCAGCGGAAGACTCCCGTTCCCGGCAACGCTTTTTGGGCGGTCCGGTTAAAGACGGCTTTAAATTTCGCTTTAGTCGCCCTGTTGTTAATCGTGCCGGTTCGGGGACTGTTTTTATATCAGCACGTGGTTAAAACCCAGGGGCAAGTTCTGGGAGCCACCGAAATCGCCCTGAATGAATTTAAAGCCGGCGCCGAAGCCGTTTCCTTGTCCGACTGGTCGGAGGCCAGTTTTAATTTTTCCCAGGCCGGCAGCTATTTTATGGAAGCCCAGGGAATCTTGAGGTATTACAATAAATCCTTAATTGATTTTTTATCCAGCCTGCCCATTGCCAGCCGGAAGCTTAGGGACGGCCAAAATCTGCTCAAAGCCGGGGAACTTTTTTCCAAAGCGGCCACCAGTTTGTCGCTCTCGCTTAAAAAATTGAATGATTCCCGGGACCTTAACGAAAGCTTAACCGATACCTTTGTCGAGCTGGGAGACGATCTGAAAGCCACTCTGGCCGATTTAAAGGAAGCCCTGGTGATATTGGAAGAGATTAATTCCGCCACCTTGCCAGAGGAATTCAGGGAGAGTTTTACGGCCATCAGAGATAATCTGCCCAAGATTTTAGACAGCCTCGCCGAGACGGAAAAAATGTTTGATTTTACCCTGTCCGTTTTGGGGCACGATTCCCCCAGGCGTTACATTTTTCTTTTTCAGAACAACAACGAGTTGCGGCCCAGCGGCGGATTTTTAGGCAGTTTGGCCCTGGTTGATTTAAAGAAAGGGGATATTACCAATCTGGAAGTGCCCGGCGGCGGCCTCTACGATTTGGACGGCGGTTTTTTTGAAAAGATAATCGCGCCGGAGCCTTTCCATTTAATCGGCACGCCCTGGAAAATCTGGAACGCCAACTGGTGGCCCGACTGGCCGACCTCGGCCAAAAAGCTGGCCTGGTTTTTTGAAAAATCCGACTGGCCGACCGCCGACGGCCTGATTGCCGTCAACGCGGCCATCATGCCCCAAATCATTTCTTTAATCGGCAACGTTGAACTGCCCGAGTATAACCAGGTCTTAACTCCTGACAACGTGGTCTTGGCCATTCAGCACGAAGTTGAATTTGAATACGACAAGGACGAAAATCAGCCCAAGAAGTTTATCGGCGATTTGATGAAAGTGGTGATTGAAAGATTGCTGACCATTCAGCCGGGCCAGGTTTTGCCGCTGCTTTTAACCTTTAACGAAAGTTTCGCGGCCAAAGATATCCAGTTTTATTTTTCTGACGAAGCCCTGCAGCAAACCGCCAGCCAGTTCGGCTGGACCGGGGAAACGGCCCAAACCGACAGCGATTATTTAATGGTAGTTAGAGCCAACATTGCCGGCGGCAAAACCGACGGCGTTATCGCTCAACGGATTAAACATTATTCTTACGTCCAGCCAGACGGTTCCATCAACAATACGGTCGCCGTTACCTTAACCCATAACGGCAATCCCCAGGATGTTTTTGAGCGGGCCCAGAACAATTCCTTTGTCAGGGTTTACGTGCCCCAGGGCAGCCAGCTATTGGAGGCTCTCGGCTACGACGTGCTTGACCCGGCTTTGTTTAAGGAGGTTTACGCCGGCTACGGTCCGGATGAAGATTTATTGAAAATCAACGGACAAATAGTGACCGAGCCTAAAACCAACACCAAAATCAACCAGGAACTGGGCAAGACGGTTTTCGGCAACTGGGTCCAGCTGGTACCGGGCGAAAGCCAGACTTTAACTTTTTCTTACCGTCTGCCGTTTAAGCTTGACTTTGAACCGGACAGTTTTTTGGACAAACTTTTAACCAGTTTGGATTTAAAGGAAAACGGTCCAAAGGATAATTACAGCCTGGTGGTTCAAAACCAGTCGGGCGCCAGAAACACCGACTTGGAAAGCCATCTTTATCTGCCCGATAATATGTTCATCAGCTGGTCCGGTTCTTCCAGCCAGGAAGCTTTGGTTAAAAGCGAAGGCCAGCTTAGCTTTATTGCCCAATTGAACAGGGATTATACTTACGGCGCTTTAATTTCCAGATAAAAATATAAATTTTTTTATCCAGCGCCTTACCCGAATGCTCATTAGGCAGGTTTAAATATACTGTTAGAAGGTGTTAAATTTAATTTAATTCCGCTAATATTAGCGGAATTTTTTAATTGATTGTTGACAAAACAGGTTTTCTATGCTATACTGATTTGTTCATTTAAAAACCCTTTTTAAGGGAGGGAGTATCAAATAAAGAGTAGATATTGGAGGGGGAGAGTTTTCCCATGCAAATATCTATAAATTTTCGGAAAACCTTTTTTGGCGGTAATGCTGGATACTCCGCCTTGGCATTTTGCTCGGGCTTTCCAGAATTTTACCGCTGTAGTCCGGCCAATCCGTGGACCTATGGTTCATTAAGGCCGGACATTGCCCTCCAACATTTACTCTTTATTTTTTTGTACATTTTTTATATAATAAGACGGCCTTTATTATCATCAAGGAGAGAAATAATAGAGGTCAGGGAGCCGCGCCATAATAGATGCTAGATTACGGAGCCTTCTCCTTATTAGACTTGTCTAAAAAGGAAAAATCTCTCTCCTCAAGGCTTAGTAACCTATGCAATTACCTATTAAGGCGCGGCTTTTTGATTTGTTTAAAATTAAGCCAGCCGCTTCTCATTTTTAAAGATTTATTGTATAGTATAGCCAGGCTTCTTAGACAGAAGTTTAGTTTATATTATGCTAAAAATATTTTGGGACAAGCTTTTAACCACCACTTCCGGCGGGGCGTTACTGATTGCCTTTTTTTCCGTAATCAGCAAACTGTTGGGTTTTTTAAGAGACCGCTTGCTGGCTTCTTATTTCGGCGCCGGCGACATCTTGGACAGTTATTACGCCGCCTTTAAATTGCCGGATTTGATTTTTAATACTCTGGTTCTGGGCGCTTTGGCCTCGGCCTTTATTCCGGTTTTTACCAAAGTCTGGCTGGAGGATAAACAAAAAGCCGTCAGGCTTGCTAATACCATCCTTAATTATCTCTTGGGAGCTTTAATTATCCTGGCCGCTTTGATTTTTATCCTGGCTCCTTATTTGATGAAGTTCATCGTGCCGGGTTTTGGCAACGAGCAGCTTGCCATGACCGTGACTTTTACCAGGGTCATGCTGGTAAGCATTATCTTCTTCGGCTTGAGCAACGTGCTGGGCGGAATTTTAAATTCGCTCAAGAAATTCTTTTCTTTTTCTTTGGCTCCGGTTTTTTATAACCTGGGCATTATTTTTGGTATTACGGTTTTTTATCCGGCCTTGGGCCTGGTGGGTTTGGCCTGGGGCGTGGTCTTAGGCTCTTTTCTCCATTTTGTCATCCAGCTGCCGGAAGCTTTAAGAAGCGGCTGGAAATATCGTTTTTTGTGGCGAGTGACGGCCGAAGTCAAAAGAATTTTAAAATTGATGCTGCCGCGGACTCTCGGGCTGGCGGCCGGACAGCTCAATCAGGTGGTAATCACCGTAATCGCTTCCACTTTAATGGCGGGCAGCATCGCCGTTTTTAATCTGGCCAATAATTTACAGAGTTTTCCGATTTCTATTTTCGGGGTTTCTTTGGCCATTGCCGTGTTTCCGGTTTTTTCCGAAGCGCTGGCCAGGGCCGACCAGGATAAATTCAGGCAGACCTTCAGCATTCATTTCCGAAGGGTAATTTTTTTGGTCATTCCGGCCTCGGTTTTTATCCTGCTACTTCGAGCTCAAATAGTCAGGGTTATTTTAGGCTCGGGCAATTTTGACTGGAACGACACTTATTACACCGCCCAGGTTTTGGGCTGGTTTATGGTGTCGTTATTCGCCCAGAGCCTGATACCCATGCTGGCCCGCTCTTTTTACGCCCTGGAAGACACCAAGACCCCCGTGGTTATCAGTTGCGTGGCCATTATCATCAACATTGCCGGTTCAATCATTTTGGGCAGGCGTTTCGGCGTGGAAGGACTGGCTCTGGCTTTTTCCATCGCTTCCATCATCAACATGCTTTTACTCCTGATGGTTTTAAGGCTGAAAGTCGGTTATCTGGATGACCGGAAAATCATCTGGTCAACTTTTAAAATCAGCTGTAATTCCATCGCGGCCGGTTTGGCCGTTTACGGCATGTTAAGAGTGATGGCCGCAGTAGTGGATATGAAAACCTTTGTCGGGATTTTTACCCAGGGCCTGGTTTCGGGCCTGGTCGGGCTCATTGTTTACCTGGGCATCAGCTTTATAACCAGTTGCGAGGAAGTTAACGTGGTTAATCGCTGGCTGGCCAGATATTTGAAGCCGATATTTAAGATAAATCCGAAATCCTAAACATGAGAATATTAGATTATTAGAACATTTGAGCATTTGGGTTTTGAATTTGTTTAGAGTTTAGAATTTTGATATTAGAATTTAACTTATGAATCAAATACGTAATTTCTGTATTATTGCTCATATTGACCACCCCGCACTATGTCGTTTCACTCCAAGTGCAGGGCGGGATTCAAATATTTAGCGTTTATCAATTTTATGAATCAAATCAGAAATTTTTGCATTATTGCTCATATTGACCACGGTAAATCCACTCTGGCGGACCGTTTTTTGGAACTGACCAATACCGTGGAAAAAAGAAAGATGAAAGAGCAGCTTTTAGACCGGATGGATCTGGAAAGGGAGCGCGGCATTACCATCAAGCTTCAACCCGTCAGGATGAAATACCAGGGTTATATTTTAAATCTGATTGACACGCCCGGCCACGTTGATTTTTCTTATGAAGTTTCCCGGTCGCTGGCCGCGGTGGAAGCGGCCGTTTTGCTGGTGGACGCCACCCAGGGCGTGGAAGCCCAGACGGTCGCCAATTTATATCTGGCGATTGAGCAGGATTTAAGCGTTATTCCGGTCATCAATAAAA
>DATDUR010000084.1:0-17186 GCA_035290305.1 Patescibacteria group bacterium | reverse complement strand
TTGTTAAGCCAACCGTATTAGTTCCAGAACGGGTTTTCCAGTTGGCTTGTGAAGCCCTACAGGGTTAATTTTATTTCGCCCCGTTGTTTTTAAACAGCGGGGTTTTTCTATCTCATCCGTCAAATCGGCGGGCCATGCCCTGAACCATCCCGCTTGAGCGGGGGCCGGTTCAAGGTTGACAAATTTATAAAAATCAATATAATCAGGGATTGTTAAGCACCTTGGAAATTTTACACAGGAGGCTCCTGTCATGGCAGAAAAATGTATGGTAGAAAAATGGGCTTGTCCTCATTGCGGGGCAGAGAATGAATCAGCCCCGTTGTTGGAGAGAGACCACGGTTGTAAGGTTTTTTTATGTTCAAAACCCGGTTGTGGAAAAAAATCGTTCAAACCAACGCAACGCGTGGTTTTGGCATCCTCGCCGCCCGCCCCTTGAGTTTAATTCAAAGTTTCATTTTTATCCCCAAGAAACATCTGGGGATTTTTTTTATTTAGTATTAAAGGTTGACCCGTCGATTCGGCGGGTTGACCGATTTTAAAATATGGTATATAATGTCCGTCAGCCTGTTTTTAGTTTGTTATTAGGAATTAGCAATTTGGCATTAGGAGTCTTAAAAATAAAATAATTAAAAATTGTCGGCCCAAGGCCGACCAGCCTCGGGCTGGGAAATTTAATCCCAATGTTCTCAAATAAAATAACGGTCAAGGGCGCCAGAGTCCATAATCTCAAAAACATTGACGTGGAAATTCCCCGCGATAAATTGGTGGTGGTCACCGGACTTTCCGGTTCGGGCAAATCCTCTCTGGCTTTTGACACCATTTACGCCGAGGGCCAGCGCCGTTACGTGGAATCGCTGTCTGCTTACGCCAGGCAGTTTTTAGGTTTGATGGACAAGCCGGACGTGGACCAGATTGACGGTTTGTCGCCGGCCATTTCCATAGACCAGAAATCCACTTCCCACAATCCGCGCTCCACCGTCGGCACCATTACCGAAATTTATGATTACCTGCGTTTGTTGTTCGCCAGAGTGGGCACGCCTTTCTGCCCCAAGTGCGGAGTCAAAATTTCCAGCCAGACCATCAATCAGATTGCCGATAAAATTTTAAATGATTACGCGGGCCAAGAAGTCTGGCTGGCGGCGCCGGTTATCCGCGACCAGAAAGGCGAGCATCGCCACGTTTTTGAGGAATTCCAAAAGAGCGGTTATACCAAGGTCCGGGTCAACGGCAAAATGTATGGCATTGAAGAAGCGCTGGATATGAGGCTGGACAGGAACAAGAAGCACAAGATAGACGTGGTGGTGGACAGGATTAAGGTGGCCAAAGCCGATAAAAAGCGCCTGGTTGATTCTTTGGAAATCGTGGATGAATTGGGCGACGGCGTGGTCATGGCTTATTTTCCCGAGGCGGACAAAAATCTGATTTTTTCCAAACATTTTTCCTGTCCCGAATGCGGTTTTACCATGCCGCCTTTGGAACCGAGGAATTTTTCTTTCAACAGTCCGCACGGCGCCTGCGCCGAGTGTTCGGGTTTGGGCACCAAGCTGGAAATAGACCCCCAGCTGGTCATCCCCAACGACAAGCTGTCTTTGGCCGAAGGGGCGATTAGGCCCTGGTCCAGGACGGCGGCCAATCAGAACTGGTATTACAAGATGCTGGAAAACGTGGCCAAGTCCAGCAAGTTTTCCACTCGCGCGCCGGTCAATAAACTCACCAAAAAACAGCTGGAGACAGTTCTCTACGGCACCGGCGGCAAAAAATACAACATGAATTATTCCAACGACAAGTTTTCCGGCGACTTTACTTCCACTTACGAAGGCGTTATTCCCAATTTGGAAAGGCGCTACCGCGAAACCGAGTCGGAATACATCAGAAGCGAAATTGAGCGCTACATGAGGGTTTACCAATGCCCGCTGTGCCAGGGCAAAAGGCTGCGGCCGGAGGTCTTAAGCGTTCGGGTGGGCGAAAAGAACATTCACGAAATTTCCACCATGACCATTACTACCGCGGCCGATTTTTTCGGGCGGATTAACAACGGCCATCACAAGGAAAACATCAAGCTGAACGAGCGGGAGAGCAAGATTGCCGCCCCGATTCTCAAGGAAATCAAATCCCGCCTGACTTTTTTGGAAAACGTCGGCCTGTCTTATTTGAGTCTGGACCGGGCCGCCACCACCCTGTCCGGCGGCGAATCGCAGAGAATCCGGCTGGCCACCCAGATCGGCTCTTCCTTGGTGGGCGTTTTGTACGTTTTGGATGAGCCCTCCATCGGCCTGCACCAGCGCGACAACGATAAACTAATTGCCACTCTCAAAGCTTTGCGGGATTTGGGCAACACCATTATGGTGGTGGAACACGACCAGGAAACGATTTTAAGCGCCGATTACGTGATTGACATCGGCCCGGGCGCGGGCCAGAAGGGCGGGGAGCTGGTGGCCTGCGGCAGTCCGGAGGAAATTAAAAAGAGCAAACATTCTTTAACCGGCCAGTATCTGTCCGGCAAGCTGAAGATTGAGCCGCCCAAAAAATATCACCAGGGCAACGGCAAGTTTTTGGAAATCATCGGCGCCGAAGAGCATAATCTTAAAAAGATTGACGTTAAAATTCCTTTGGGCAAATTCGTCTGCTTTACCGGCGTTTCCGGTTCGGGCAAATCCACTTTAATGACCGACATTCTGGCCAAAGCTTTAAGCCAGCATTTTTTTCGGGCCAAAGAAAGTCCCGGCCGGCACAAGGAAATCAACGGTTTAAAACATCTGGACAAGGTGATTTCTATTGACCAGTCGCCGATCGGCCGGACCCCGAGGTCCAATCCGGCCACTTATACCGGCGTTTTTACTTACATCCGGGATTTGTTCGCCCAATTGCCGGAAGCCAAAATTCGCGGCTACAAGGCCGGACGGTTCAGTTTTAACGTAGCCGGCGGCCGTTGCGAGGCCTGCCAGGGCGACGGCCTGGTTAGGATTGAGATGAACTTTCTGCCGGACGTTTACGTGGAGTGCGAGGAGTGCCACGGCCAGCGCTATAATCAGCAGACTTTGGAAGTCCACTATAAAGGCAAGACCGTGGCCGACGTTCTGGCCATGACCGTGGAAGAAGCCATGAGATTTTTTTCCAACATCCCCAACATCCATCAGAAGCTGAAAACTTTGTATGAAGTTGGTTTGGGCTACATTCAACTGGGCCAGTCGGCCACCACTTTGTCCGGCGGCGAGGCCCAGCGGGTCAAGCTGGCCACCGAACTGTCCCGCCGCTCCACCGGCAAGACTTTGTACATTTTGGACGAGCCCACCACCGGCCTGCATTTTGACGACATCAAGCGCCTGCTGGAAGTTTTAAGGAAACTGGTGGACAAAGGCAATACGGTTTTAATAATTGAGCATCAGCTGGACGTGATTAAATCCGCCGACTGGATTATTGACTTGGGGCCCGAGGGCGGCGACCGGGGCGGTTATATCGTGGCCCAAGGCACGCCCAAGGATATTATTAAAGTTAAAGAGAGTTATACGGGGGAATATTTGAAGAAAGTAATCGGTAATAAGTAAAAAGTAATAGGATTTGGTTTTTTAGTTGTAAACTTGATTAACATCAAATAAATTGCTATAATATTAGCGTATTATAGCGTTTTTAAATATAAAAAAGCGATATTTCAAAATAATAACCGGTGTATGATCAATACCAAAAAAATAAGAAAATTTTTTCCCGCGATAAAATCGGGAAGAATTGTTTCTAATAATGCGGCGAGCACCCAGGTACCGGTACAACTACTGGAATTATTGAAGCAACTCGTCGTCCAATATGATAATATCCATAGGGGCCAATCGCAGTCCTCATTGCTAACGACTGAAAAATTTGAATCGTCTTATGACACGATTGCGCAGTTTATCGGCGCTCCATCCAGAAAAAATATTATTTTATACAGAAACACTACCGAGGCAATCAATGCGGTCATGTATTCTTTAATGACCGAATTCAGGGATGGCGATAATGTCGTCACGACGTTTATGGAACATAACTCAAATTATGTTCCCTGGTACGGCTTGTCCAAAGAAATACTCCCGCATTTTGGGATTAAGGTTGAATGCCGAATCGCCAGATTTAATAAAGAAACCGGACAGCTTGATCTTAATCATTTAAAATCTTTGGTAGACGAAAGAACTAAACTGGTTTGTTGCGTCGGCGCTTCAAATTTTTTAGGCACGAAAAACCCGATTAAAAAAATAAGAGCCATCGCTGACGCCAGCGGCTATCTTCAGCCGAACGGAGAAAACAAATCTTATCTGCTGATTGATGGCGCCCAGGCCGTTCCAAATTTTTTCGTCAGGGTTGATGATTTAGGCGTGGATTTTCTGGCTTGGTCTTTTCATAAAATGCTCGCGCCTTTTGGCGTCGGCGCTTTATACGCCAGGGAAGAGCTGCTTAACAGCTTGAGGCCGTTTCTTTATGGAGGAGACATGATTGCCGAAGGCAAGGTTAGTCCGGAAAAAGTGGAGTACAACTCACTGCCCTGGAAATTTACGGCCGGGACCCCGAATATCTTAGGCACGATTCTTTCGGCCCAGGCCATAAGATTGTTAATGGATTTTTCTTTGACTCCCGGCAAGTTTAGTTATTTTATGACCGAGAAAAAACTAGAACCGCCGGACGTTGCCAAAGCGATGAATAACATAGAAGCTCACGAAAAAGAATTAATCGGAGAAGCGTTAAAGATATTGGAAGGCATTCCGTCATTGGATATTTATGGTCCCAAGAATCCCGAGGATAGGACTTCTTTGGTCGCTTTTTCTTGCAAGTGCAAAAGTCCTTTTGAAATTGCGGAAGAATTAAATAAATTAGGCGTTGAATCCAGGGCTGGCTGCCATTGCGCGACTTTGGCGCATCATGATTATGAATTAGATCCCCCGGCGAGTTGCCGACTAAGTTTTTATATATATAACAATCTTGAAGATGTCAGAAAGGCATGTTTTGCTGTTAAAAAATGCGTTCAATCAGAAGAGGATTTGATTTTTTAGTTGTAGAGTGCATAATTTAATATTTTTTGATATAATTCATATATGGGTATTAATTTAGTAAATATCATACCTCTTTTAAGCGCTTTATTCGTCTTAGCGCTTGGTTTATTTATTTTTTTTAAAAAATACAACTTTAGATTAAGATTTTTGTTTTTCCTATTATGTCTTACCGCTTTTGTTTGGTTATTTGGCACTTTTATGATGTTGCTGAACAGAAACAACGAAGCCGCTGCTATTTTTTGGGATAGATTTATCTATCTTGGCGTTGTTTTTTCGCCAATCGTTTTTTATCATTTCAGCGTTGTATTTTGCAGATTGTCGGGGAAAAAGAAATTAGTTATTATTGGTTATGTTTTATCATTAATTTTTCTCATTTTAAGCCGCACCGATTATTTTGTCAGCGGTTTATTTAAATATCAATGGCTGGTGCATACCCAAGCTGAGTTGTTCCACCACCTTTTCTTGTTTTTCTATTTTATTTACATGATACTTACCCTGTTAAATTTTTACAGGAATTATAAAATTTTTTTCGGGACAGTAAAATATCAGGGCTTGTACATGTTCATTTCCTTTCTATTCTTCATAGGTATCAGCACCATAGCATTTTTGCCCGCTTATGGAATAAACATTTACCCTTTCCCTTATTTTTCAGGGATGATTTTTGTCGTACTTCTTGCTTACCTAATTTTCGTACGAATGCAACAAAAGGCTTGACTTTTATTAGTAATTAGTGTATAATCATCCGTTTAGATACGGTCAACCGCACACTCACAAAACAAGGAGAGTAAACAATGCCCCACAAACCCGCAGTTGATCTGGTGTTTATTACGAATACCAGAGGAACAATTGAGGATTTCGAGGGTGTTTACTCTCGGGAATTCCCCAATTGGCATGATCCTGGATTCATCCCGCCTGAAGTTTACGATTGGAAAGGCGTAAGTCTGACCACACCCGATGGCCATAAAGTGTATTGCCGTTTCGTAGTTATTGGCAGTGATGCCTTTGACATCGTTAATGGTGTCAATGGTTTCCGCAAAGCCTCTGACCATACAAAAAAGGCAATAGACTACGCTCAGAGTCTCGGGGCTAAAGTCATCTGCTTCGGAGCAGGTACTAAAAAATTGGTTTCCGTAAAGAAACTCCATGAACTGAACAGATCAAAACTGATTTACACCAATGGCGACACCGTTACAGTCGGAGTTGCCACCCAGCAATTGATCAGTTTGACCGAACAGGTGAAAATCAGTCTCAATTCCCCGGAAACCACGATTTTGGTAGTTGGCGCCTACGGAATAATTGGCACTCAACTGACTAGATTCTTAAGCAACTACAATTGCCGCCTGATTCTCGTCGGGCCAAGATTGGAAATGCTTGAAAAACTGGTTGAGCAGGACTTCAATGCCCACCGCGTAGAGTTGTTTACCAACCTGAACCAAGTCCGCCAGCAAAGGATTAATGTGGTACTCACGGCCACCAACCACCCTGATGCCCTCATTACACCATCGCAGTTGAGAGACTGGGGTGAATACATCCTGTCGATTGACATAGCCGAACCGGCGAACGTTAAACAGGATGTTGTTCAAGTCATGAGAGGGAGATTACTTCGTGTTGACGGCGCTTTAGTTGACAGCGAAGGATTCTCCAGCGAATATGGGCCATTAATTGGTCTAAAAGAACATCAGTCTTTCGCCTGTCTCGCAGAAGGCTTGGTCGTAGCTAACGCTATTAAAATCAAAGGACTGAGATTCGCGGAGACCCAATTGATGGAAGTCGATACTGGCATCATTCAGTCTCTCATGAATTTGACTATTGCCGCTGGTTTTCGACTTTCAATTCCTACCAACTTCGGATCTCCTTTAGCACTGGAGGAGTTACGGAAATGGGGGGAACAGTGGAGAGATGGTCATCCTCATTTTTATGCGGCTCAAGCTTAGGCTTGAGCCTTTTTTTATGCCTTGATTTTCTGATATAATATAAAGGGATAGGCAATTAGCAAAAAAGTCAATAAATATGAGTTTCCTTAAATTCTTACCTTTAATCAGCTGTTTCTTTGTTTTAACCTTGGGTTTCTTTGTTTTGGCCAAAAAATCTTCGAAAGCGATAAAAATCATTTTTTTCTTATTTTGCTTGGTTGTAAGCGTCTGGCTATTCGGAACTTTTATGATGTTTCGTACCACACAGGATTATCTAGCTATATTCTGGGACAGGTTTATTTATGCTGGCGTGGTTTTTGTTCCCGCGCTAATGCATCATTTCAGTTTGCTAATTACCAAAAGAAAAAATCAAAGGTTACTATTATACACTAATTACGGCTTGGCTTTTGTTTTCTTATTTTTAAGCCAAACTAAATATTTTGTGGACGGCCTTTTTTATTATGCCTGGGGAGTCCATACTAAAGCCCAATTTTTCCATCATATCTTTTTGTTCCAATTTTTCTTTTTCATCTTTTTTCTGTTTTATAATATTTACACTTTTTACAAAAATAAAGCGAATGCTCTGGAAAAAGCACAATTAAAATACGTATTACTCGCTTTTGGCTTATTGATCGGCATCGGGGCTTTCGCCTATTTGCCGGCGTATGGTATCAGTATTTTCCCTTTTTCCTTCATTTCAGGCGTTCTTTTTGCCGTGGTTTTAGTTTACGCAATCCTCCACCACCGCTTTATGGACATTAAAATAGCCATCAAGCACGGTTCAATTTATGTCGGCTCCATAATCGTCACTGTGGCATTAACGTTTTCATTATGGCTGTTTTTAAACAAACTTGTCTACTCGTCCGACATAGGGACTACTGTAACATCTTTAATTTTCGCTTTAATCATTTTCTCACCTTTAAATAAATTCATTGAAAAATTCGCTAACAAACATTTATTTTACTCCCTTTACAACTATCAGGAAACCATCAATCACCTGACCAATAAGCTTACCACTATCATTAATCTAGACCAAATTATTGATTTAGTCGTTGACACCATTAAAAATACTATGCGATTGGTCCGCTCTGGCGTTTTACTGATTGATGAAAGCAAATCGCCGTTTCAGTACCAGGTCGCCAAAGTCGTCGGCTTTAACAAGAAAAACGGCATCTCCTTGGTGCAAGACAATTTCTTGACCCGCCACTTGGCCGTGACGCAAAAACCCTTGGTTAGGGAAGAACTGGATTTTTTGAGTGAGCAGACAAAAAGCCCGAGCGACAAACAGAGTTTTTTAACCTTAAAGGAACATATGACCAGGATTGAGGCCTCGCTTTGCCTGCCTTTAATCAGCAGTAACAAATTAACAGGCATTATTGTTTTGGGCGGCAAAGTTTCCGGGGACGCTTATAGTAAAGAAGATTTGGATTTACTCACTGTCCTTTCAAATCAGGCCTCAATTGCCATTGAAAATGCCCGTCTTTATCAACAAGTTCAGGACTTCAACAAAACCCTGCAAACAAAAGTTGACGAACAAACCAAAGACATTCAGGAAAAGGCCGTTCATCTTGAAAAACTTCTTAAAATGCGCTCCGAGTTTTTGGATATCGCTTCTCATCAATTAAGAACCCCGACATCGGTTATTAAGGGCACATTGGCCATGATGAAAGAAGGCGATATGGAAAAAATGTCCCCTGAAGAAAAAGCTAAATTCGTTGAGGGAATGTTCCAGAAAAGCGTCAAGCTGGAAAGCATAATCAACGATATTTTAGTGGCTTCCGAAATGGATACCGCTGATTTTGACATTGAGACTAAAGATGAGATAGAACTTGATAAATTCCTTGAAAAAGAAGTAAATGAACATCAGTTTGACGCTGCTGAAAAAAAGCTAACTTTAGCCTTTGAAAAACTGACGGACGGGCCGTTTAAAATAAAAGGCAGTATCAAGTATCTGGAGCAGGTTATAGATAACCTTCTTGATAACGCCCTAAAATACACGCCCCAAGGTTTTGTCAAAGCCACTATTAAAAAAGAAGGCAATAACGCCATTATAGCCATAAGCGATTCAGGAATAGGCATCCTCAAAGACGACCTTAAAAGGATTTTTAATAAATTCATCAGGGGCAAGAACGCCAGAAATGTTTATACCGACGGTTCGGGTCTAGGGCTATTCATTATAAAAAGGATTATGGATAGGCACCCGGGCTCAAAGGTCTGGGCGGAAAGCCCTGTCCGCCAAGCCTTGACGGCAGGCGGGGAGGAAAGCAAAGGCTCAACCTTTTATCTGCAGTTTCCCTTGCTAAAATAACCACAAAACATATGCCCAAAATCAAAATCTTGTTTATAGAGGACGATCCCGACCAGATTTTTCTCTATCAAACTAAATTTAAACTGGAGGGCTATGACTTTATTTCAGCCAAAGATGGAGTTGAAGGTTTAAGGCTGGCTGAACAAGAAAAACCCGATTTAGTCCTTTTGGACATTCTTTTAGCCGACGAAAACGGCATAGATATTTTGAAGAATTTAAAAAACAACAAGAAAACCAAAAATATTCCGGTAATCGTTTTTACCAATTTTGACAAGGAAGAAATCAATCAACGGGCCGTTGCCTTGGGAGCGGTGGGTTATGTCATTAAATCAAAGGTAGTGCCGTCGGAGATTGTCAAGAAAGTGGCGGAAGTTTTAAAATTATAAAATAGGCCTATGAATAATCTCCAGTCAGCCATCATAAGAACGGTCGTTTTTTTTGACATTTTTGACTACCCGCTTACTTTAATGGAGATTTGGAAATGGTTGTATATCACAGATGGTTCGCAGATAGCACGCAAATATCTCGCAGATATTAAGAATGAGCTTACTCAAATAACTGACACAATTGAAGCCAAGAACGGTTTTTATTTTTTAAGAGGGCGCGAGCAAATCATCCGGACCCGTCTGGCAAGATACGGCCTGGCCGAAGAAAAATATAAAAAAGCCGTTAAATTCATTAAAATTATACGCTTGATTCCTTTCGTCAAGCTGGTGGCGGTCTGCAATAATCTGGCTTACGGCAATGCTTCCGGGGCCAGCGACATTGATTTATTTATCATCGCCAAACAGAACCGCGTCTGGTCGGCCAGATTTTGGGTTATCGGCGTTTTAAAGCTGTTCGGGGTCCGCCCGGCGGCCACCAGCAAGAAAGATACCATTGACGCCACCTTTTTTATATCCGAAGACGCTTTGAATATTGAAGAGTTGATGATAAATTCCAATAACGACATCTACCTGGCCTACTGGGCGGCTCAACTGGCGCCGGTTTACGATCCCGACGGCTTGTCCGAAAAGTTCCGACGGGAAAACGGCTGGCTGAAAAATTATTTGCCCAATAACATCGGTTATGAATTAAACTGGCGGCGGCAGGTCAAAAGGAATCGGGGAACAGCGCTGGTTAACCGGCTGGTTAACCTGTTGTTTAACTGGCCGGCTTGGGAAAAGATTTTTAAAAATTATCAACTTAAAATCATGCCCCGGATTCTTCAAGAGATGATGAATAAAGACAGCCGGGTGGTGGTGAATGATAAAATTTTAAAATTCCATCAAACGGACAGAAGAGAGGAGTATAGAGACAAGTTTAATTATTTGGTTAATAGATTAATAGAATAATTTGTTAGCGGTTTGCGAGAGTCATTTGTGAATTATTGGCGACACGCAGATTGTTCGCAAATAGCACACAGATAATTCGCAGATATTTGCGTATCATTGGCGCGTTATCTGCGAACTATCTGCAAAAACATATGGACAAGCTAATTAAATACGGACTGTGGCTATTGGTTTTTTTGCTGCCTTGGCAAACCAGATGGATTTATCAGGAAGCTTATTTAAAGGACGAAATTTTTGAATATGGCCGATTGAGTTTGTACGGCACGGAAATCATTTTAATCGCAGTTTTATGCCTGGGACTTTTTTCTTACGTCTCAAAGCGCGGTCGGGGGCAGCTGGTCAATGATTTTAAAGCTGAACTGAAAAGTTTTTGGCTACTTTTAGTTTTATTGGCCGTTTGGTCGGCCGTAGCCATTGGCTGGTCGGCTGACAAGCAGTTGGCCTGGTACGCTTGGCTTAAGCTGGTTGAAGGCATCGGTTTGTTTTGGTTGATAAATAAATTTCAAATTTCAAATTTCAAATTTCAAATTTCCAATATATTAATAGCTTCAGGTTTAGTCCAGGCCATCCTGGGGATTTATCAGTTTTTGACCCAGAGCACCTTTTCCGCCAAGTGGCTGGGCCTGGCTTTAAACAAAACCGAAGAGCTGGGGACTTCGGTGGTGGAATTTGCCGATGAAAGATGGTTGAGAGCTTACGGCAGTCTGCCGCATCCCAATATTTTCGGCGGCTTTTTGGCCGTCTGCCTGGTTTTGGTCATCTTGAACCTGTGGCAATTAAACCGCCGGCTGGCTCTGGAACGGCCAGTGGCCAAAAAGCATTATTATCTCAATCTGTTTTACTGGCTGGCTTTGATTTTAATCGGCTTCGGCCTGATTATCAGTTTTTCCAGAAGCGCCTGGCTGGGCTTTGGCGTTGTTTTTATCTTTTTATTCTTCCGGTCATTGTTTAAAAAACTTAAGACGGAAAGAATCGTCAATTTAAAAGCGGCCGCGGCTTTTATAATGCTGGCCGTAATGTTTCTGGCCAGTTTTCCTCCGGCATTAATCACTACCAGATTTAAGGGCCAAACCAGATTGGAACGGCTTTCCTTGATAGAAAGGCAGGCCGCTTTGGAACAGTCTCGGGATATTTTAATGACCAGCTGGCAACTGGGGGCGGGGCCGGGCAATTATTTAATTGAACTGCGCCGGCTTCAGCCGGATTTGTATTGGTGGCAATTTCAGCCGGTCCATAACGTTTATCTGATGGTCTTGGCCGAGTTGGGAATTATCGGCCTGGCTTTATTTGTTTTGATTATCGTTTTCGTCTTAAAAAACAGGAGCGGCTATTGCTCATTGCTTTTTGTTCTGCTGCTCATTGCTTTATTTGACCATTATTTATGGACGCTTTATTTCGGCGCCATGCTCTGGTGGCTAGTTTTAGCGTTTAGTTATAAGTCTGAAAGACCGGAAGATTAATCCTTTCAAGTCATAAAATCGGGCCTTGACAGCCCTTGTTTTATTATCTACAATAGAGCATACTTAGCACTCGGCTTAAAAGAGTGCTAAACCGTTGTCATTTCGAGCGAACGTAGCGACGCAATATATTGCGTCGCTAAGTGAGCCGAGAAATCCCTCAAACAAAGAAAGAGATTTCTCCACTGCCCCGCCTGCGGCGGGTCCGGTCGAAATGACAAAGGCTAATATTATTTATTATAAAAATTAACCTTATAAAATCTATGAAATTAAGACCTTTAGGCGACAACATCGTGGTCAAGGGGATTTCCAAAGAGGAAACCACCAAGTCCGGGATTATTCTGCCGGACACCATAGACAAAGAAAAACCCGAACAGGGCGAAGTTATGGCCGCCGGCCCGGGCAAGATGCTGGACAACGGCCAGCGCGCGTCCATGGACGTTAAAGTCGGGAATAAAATTTTATTCAAAAAATACGGTCCGGACGAATTCAAGCTGGACGGCGAAGACCTGCTGGTTTTAAGCCAGTCGGACGTGATTGCGATTTTAGAATAATGCTAATATAATGCCAATCATCGCGAATTCACCAATCATTAATTAAACATAAATCATAAATACTTATGGCAAAGCAAATCTTATTCAACGAACAAGCCAGACAAGCGGCCAAGCGGGGCGTGGATATTTTGGCCGACACGGTCAAGGTTACGCTCGGGCCCAAAGGCCGCAACGTGATTCTGGACAAGGGCTTTGGCGCTCCCACCATCACCAAAGACGGCGTTACCGTGGCCAAGGAAATTGAACTGGAAGACAAGTTTGAGAACATCGGCGCGGAACTGGTCAAAGAAGTCGCTTCCAAAACCAACGACGTTTCCGGCGACGGCACCACCACCGCCACTATTCTGGCCCAGGCCATCATTGCCGAGGGCTTAAAGAACGTGACCGCCGGCTCCAGCCCCATCGGCATTAAAAGAGGCATTGAAAAAGGCGTGGCCAAAGTCGTGGCCATTTTGAAAGAAATGTCCAAAGAAGTTTCTTCGCAGGAAGAAATCGCCCAGGTGGCTTCCATTTCGGCCAATGATCCGGAAATCGGACAGGTTATCGCCGAGGCCATGGAATCGGTGGGCAAGGACGGCGTGATTACCGTTGAGGAATCGCAGTCTTTCGGCATTACCAAAGAAGTGGTGGAAGGCATGCAGTTTGACAAGGGCTACGTTTCCCACTACATGATTACCAACGCCGAGAGAATGGAAGCCGAATACGAAGACCCTTACATTTTAATAACCGATTCTAAAATTTCTTCGGTGCAGGAACTCCTGCCGTTATTGGAAAAGCTGGCCCAGACCGGCAAAAAAGAACTGGTGATTATCGCCGAAGAAGTGGAAGGCGAAGCTTTGGCCACCCTGGTGGTCAACAAGCTGCGCGGCACTTTTAACACCCTGGCCGTTAAGGCCCCGGGTTTTGGCGACAGAAGAAAGGAAATGTTGCAGGACATCGCCGTTTTAACCGGCGGCAAGGTGATTTCCGAAGAAGTCGGCCTTAAGCTGGAAAATGCCGGCATAGACATGCTGGGTATTGCCAGAAAAGTCAAAGCCACCAAGGAAAACACCACCATTATAGAAGGCAAGGGCGATCAGTCCGCGGTTAAAGACCGGATTGCCCAGATTAGAAAAGAACTGGAACAGTCCGATTCGGATTTTGACAAAGAAAAACTTCAGGAGCGTTTGGCCAAACTGGCCGGCGGCGTGGCCGTCATTAAAGTCGGCGCCGCTACCGAGGTGGAAATGAAAGAAAGAAAGCACCGGATTGAAGACGCTCTGGCCGCCACTAAAGCCGCCGTGGAAGAAGGCATTGTGGTCGGCGGCGGCGTGGCTTTATTGAGAAGCATTAAATTATTGGACGCCCTGGAACTTGAGGGCGAAGAAAAAATCGGTTTGGATATATTGAAAAGGTCTTTGGAATCGCCCATCAGGCAGATTGCCGAGAACGCCGGCCGCGACGGCTCGGTGGTGGCCGAGGCGGTTAAAGCCAAACACGGCAACGAGGGCTATAACGCGGCTACCGATACCTATGAAGATTTAGTCAAAGCCGGCATCGTGGACCCGACCAAGGTTACCCGAAGCGCTTTGCAGAACGCCGCTTCGGCCGCGGCCATGTTTTTAACCACCGAAGCCATTGTGACGGACAAACCGGAAAAAAAGGATGAACACGAGCACGGCTTGGGCGGCGGCATGCCGGGCATGGGTATGATGTAATCGTTTCTTAAATTATAGAAGATAGAAAAAAGCCCGCCGATTCGGCGGGCTTTTTGAAATATTTTTCAGCTCCAAGCTCGACGAAACGCCTTAATTATTTTATAATTAAAGAGGCTTATGCAAAGCGCCAATCACAAAAGGGAGATTAGCTATTCTGCCGATAACGGCCATCCCTGGGAAGAAGACGCCCATATGGGCAGAACCCTGGAAGCCGAGCGGTCGGAAGCCAAACAGGAATTTGTCCAGCCGGGGGAATTTATCTGCGGTAAAACCCCGAACTGGTATTTTAAGGTGATGGCTTGGCCGATGTTTATCCTGCTACTTTTGGAAATCGGCCTTAGGGTAACGCAGACCAGATATTTTTACGACGCCCCGCCGGAGATTTTTGAATGGCTGATAACTTTAGCCCGGATTGCCTTATTCGTTTATCTGGCCGTTTTGGCCGTCCGGCAGTTTAAGGCGACTAAACCGCAACTTTTAGCGGTAGCCGTAATCGGCGCCCTGTTTGCCGGAGTGATTTTGGCGGTTTTTCAGCTTTTCTGGTATTTTAAATTATGGACGATTTTCAATCTACTGGGCCAGCCGCTTTTAATGGCGGCCGAAGGTTTGGTTATCAGCTGGCTGACTTTTGAATTGTTAAAGAGATTTAAAAAATAAGACGGTTCGCGGTTTGCGTTTGTTCGCGTTAGTTCGTGCTATCAGCGTAATCATAACCGCTGATAGCGCTGACCGACGCTCCTGCCTGCCGGCCACGCCCCGCCTTTGGCGAGGCTCCGCATATGCGGGGCCGTGGGCAGGCCGGGACTCTCGCAAACCGCTGACAAATTATTCTATTAGTCAAATAATCAAATAACCAAATATTTTATGACCCAAATCGGAGAAATCAAAGACGGGGACATTGACCAAAACAAAGTCATGGCGGCCATCAGCTATGTCTGGATTTTGTGCCTGGTACCCCTGTTTTTAAAAAGACGTTCCAAATTTTGCCAGTTTCACGCCAAACAGGGCCTGGTTTTGTTTATTCTGGAGGTTTTGGGCTGGCTGATTTTCTGGGTGCCCCTGGTCGGCTGGCTGTTATTCATTTACATTATGGTGATGGCGGTCTTGGGCATCATGAACGCCCTGCAGGGCAATTACTGGGAAATGCCGGCTTTAGGCAAGTACGCCAGAAAAATTAATTTATAATTTATAATTTTAAATTTTGAATTAATTTTCAATCTAAAATTTTAAAATTAACTGAAAATTAGGAATTGAAAATTGAAAATTTTTTTATGAAACGGACTAAAATCGTCGCCACCATCGGCCCTTCGTGCGACAGCGAGGCGCGTTTGGTGCAAATGATCAAATCGGGCATGAACCTGGCGCGTTTTAATTTTTCCCACGGAACTTATGCCTCAAACAAGAAAGCGGTGGAGAACGTCAGAAGAGCGGCCAAAAAAGCGGGCTTGCCAGTCGGGATTATTCAGGATTTGCAGGGGCCCAGAATCAGGGTGGGCGAAATTGATAAAAAAGGCCTGGAATTAAAAAAGAACGAAACCGTGGTTTTAATTGAAGACGAGCATAAGTCCAGAGTAAAAAATAAGAAAGCCATCCCCATTCAGTTCATCAAACTGGGCAAGGTTTTAAAAAAAGGCGGCCGGGTTTTGCTGTTGGACGGCCTGATTGAGTTAAGAGTGGATAAGGTGGACGCGGTTTCGGCCGAAGCCAAAGTTTTAAAGGGCGGCATTATTTATACTTACAAGGGCGTTAATCTGCCCGGCGTGAATCTGGGTTTGAGCGTTATTACCGAGAAGGATAAAAAAGACCTTAAATTCGGCTTGGACCTGGGAGTTGATTTCGTGGCCCTCTCCTTTGTCGGCAACGCCAAAGACATGAAAGAATTGAGAAAACTAATCAGAAAATACAGCCCCAGGAGCCAGGTTATGACCATGGCCAAAATTGAGCGGGCCGAGGCCGTCAAAAACATCAAGTCCATTATTAAGGAATCGGACGCCATTATGGTGGCCAGGGGAGACTTGGGCATTGAAATGCCGGACGTTAAAGTCCCCATCATTCAAAAGGAAATCGTTAAGCTGTGTCTGGAGGCGGGCCGTCCGGTGATTGTGGCCACCCAGATGCTGGATTCCATGATTAGAAATCCCAAGCCGACCCGGGCTGAAGTTTCGGATGTGGCCAACGCCGTCATTGATCACGCCGACGCGGTCATGCTCTCCGGCGAAACGGCCTTCGGCAAATATCCGGCGGAGTCGGTTAAAGTTATGGGCCAGATAATTTTGGAAACCGAAAACAGCATTTACGACGACATGGCGCCGGGCTATTTTACCGAAACCAAGCTGTCCGTCACCAAAGCCGTGAGCGAATCGGTTTTTGAACTGGTTAGGGAGATTAAAGCCAAGGCCATCGTGGCGGCCACCAATTCCGGCTATACCGCCAGGATGATTGCCCGCTACCGGCCGGAAACCCGCAACATCGTTTTCGTCAACCAGGAGGAAATTTTGCGCCAGCTTACTTTAAGCTGGGGCATTTATCCGGAGTTGATGCCGGTCTGTAAATCCATGGACGAACTGATCGCCAAATCGGTTAAACTGGTCAAACAACGCCAGCTGGTCAAAAAGGGCGATAAAATCGTGATTGTTTCGGGCCAGCCGGTGGGCAAGTCCAAAAACATGAATTTAATCAAAGTTCAGACGATTTGAGACGGTATTTTTTAAAGGTCTTGACAAAAAGCGATATTTTTTTTATACTCCAACAAGTCTTTTTAAAAATAAAGAGATTTGACGTCGCGGGGTAGAGCAGTTTCCGCCAGAGGCGGACCAGCCTTTGGCTGGGGCAGCTTAACTTTACCTCGTTGGGAAAAAGGCAAACGATTAATTAAGCATTCGTCGCGGGGTAGAGCAGTTGGCAGCTCGGCAGG
>DATDUR010000083.1:0-24572 GCA_035290305.1 Patescibacteria group bacterium | reverse complement strand
GGCGCCGGGGAAGCGGTTATGGACACAGAGACGGGCTTGTTGATAGATCCGCGCAGCCAGCTGGAACTGGTCGGAGCGATTACCAAACTTTTTCAAGACAACGATTTTTACCGGCAATTGTCCAAGGCAGCCTTAAAACATTCGGCCGGTTTTGACTGGACGGCCCAGTCGGCCAGATTAAAAGATTTAATCGGAAATTATGACGCCTAAAAAGAGAATAACCATAATCATGTTTAACATGTCGGCCTATTCGGCCTGGCAGGCCGGCGTGCAGAACCGGAATTTTCACATTTTAAATCAGCTATTGGTTGATGAGCGGGTGGAACAAGTAGTGGCCGTTGATTATCTGCCGCATACTTACAAACGGGCGGTCCGGGTCTGGCTTGACGATATTTTAAAGCCGCCGCCGGGCCAAATTCTTTTCAAGAGTTTATTTTCCCGGCTGGTTAGGGTAAGCGACAAGCTTACCGTTTATTCTTCGGTGGCGGCCAAATTTTCTTTAAAGAAATTTTACCGGAATTTAAACAAAATTATCAAAGAACTGGGCTTTGACGATTATCTGGTCTGGTCTTATTATCCTTTGGAAATCGGTTATTTTAAAGAACTTAAGGCGCGGCTTAAGATTTTTGACGCCGTGGACAACTGGGTTGAACACCCTTCTTATAAAAAGTTCCGGGCGAGGCTTTTGGCCAATTATCAGGCGATTGACCGGGAGGCGGATTTGATTTTTACGGTGGCCGAAGAGCAACAGGCTTTGTTTGCCCGTCAGGAAAAAGTCCATTGGATTCCCAACGGAGTGGATTTAAAACATTATCAGCCCGAACACAACATTATCAACCGCGACATCGGCGATTTGCCCAGGCCGATTATCGGCTACGTCGGCACGATTCAGGACCGGGTGGATTTGGATTTGCTGGAATACCTGGTCAAGAGCAATCCGGAAAAATCTTTTGCCCTGGTCGGGCCGGTCTGGTACGCCAGCATCCAGGAGAGGTTTGCCGGCTATCGCAACGTTTATTTTTTGGGCCGCAAGAGCTATCAGGAGGTGCCGATGTACATTCAGCAGTTTGACGTCGGCATTATTCCGCACCAGCTGGATAAGTTCGTCAAATCCACCAACCCGATGAAAATTTACGAGTATCTGGCCTGCGGCAAGCCGGTGGTTTCAACCGGCGGCGCCGGCATCAATTTGTTTAAAGACGTGGTCTACATCGCCGACGAGTATAAAAAATTCAACCAATTCGTCAACCAGGCTTTAACCGAAGACGACAAGTACCTGGCTCATGAGCGGGTGGCGGCCGTTAAAGAGCACAGCTGGCTCAAAAGAACGGAGAGAATGTTAAGCCTGATTTATAAAAAATTATGACCAGAGATTTGGCCGTCATTATCGTTTCCTGGCGGGTTAAGGATTTACTCAAAGACTGCCTGGAATCCATTTATCGCTTTACCCAAGGCGTAAGTTTTGAGGTTATCGTGGTGGATAACGATTCCGGCGACGGCACGGTGGAAATGGTCGGTGAGAATTTTCCGGAAGTTAAACTGGTGAAAAGCCGGCTTAATCTGGGTTTTGCCAAAGCCAGCAACCTGGGTTTAAAAATCGCCGCGGCCAGACATTATCTGCTTTTAAACCCCGACACCAGGCTGGCCAGCAACGTTCTGGAGCCGGTGGTTAAATATCTGGACGAACATGAACAAACGGGGATTTTAGGGGTTCAGCTGTTGAATTACGACAAAACCATCCAGCCCTCGGTCAGGCGTTTTCCGTCCTGGACGGATCACTTGGCCATGATGTTTAAACTGCATCATTTCTGGCCGTTAAAAAAATACCTGGCCCTGGATTTTGATTACGGACGCGAGGCGGAAGTGGAGCAGGTGATGGGCGCTTTTTTAGCCATTAGCGGCCCGGCCTTTAAACAGGCAGGCTATCTGGATGAAAAGTATTATATCTGGTTTGAGGAGGTTGATTATTGCCGGCGGGTCCAGGCGGCCAATTTTAAGGTTAGGTACTGGCCGGCAGTTTCTTTGATTCATTACGGCGGCCAAAGTTTTAAGCAGGTTTTCGGTTTTAAAAAACAATGGATTTTTTCCAAGAGCCGCTTGCGCTACATTCTTAAGCATCAGAACTTCTTCGTCTATTTGCTTATTTTATCGTTGACGCCCGTCAGTCTTTTATTAAGTTTGATTTTTGCGGGTTATGAAAATTGATTTTTTCGGCAAATTTTTTAAGCTGGCTTTCCTGTTGATTTTTTTGGCCGAAATCGCTTCTTTTTGGGCCCATCAGTTTGTCTGGTTAAATTATCTTTTGCTGGCCGGCCTGACGGTTTTAACGATTGTCCTGGCCTGTTATAAGCTGGAATATTCGGTTTATCTCTTATTGGCCGAGCTGTTTATCGGTTCCAAAGGCCAGTTGTTTTTTATTGATTTTGGCGGCCAGAAAATTTCCATCCGCCTGGCCATTTTCGCGGCCGTCTTTTTAGTCTGGCTGGTGAAAATGTTTTACGGCCAACATCGCGAGTTTTTCCGCAGTCGCTTCTTGAATTATTATTTGGCGCTGCTGGCCTTCGTGGTTTTAGGAGTTGTTTCGGGAATTTTGAATAATGATTTAAAAAGTTTATTTTTTGACTTGAACGGCTGGCTTTATTTTTTTATTGCCCCGGCGATTTTTGCCGTGGTTAAAAACCGGCAGGCCATCAGCAAGGTTATCTCGCTGTTGTTTGCCGCCGCTTTTTATCTGGCGCTTAAAACCGTCGGCCTGCTACTGGTTTTCGTCCACCAGCTGCCTGTGGGCATTCAGACGATTTATGCCTGGGTCAGAAACAGCGGCCTGGGGGAGATAACCCCGATGGGCGAAGGTTTTTACCGGATTTTTTTTCAGGCCCATCTTTACGCGGCGGTCGCTTTTATTTTCGCTCTAAGTTTTCTGATTTTAAGAAAAAATTCCGCCGCGGAGAAAAAATATTTATGGCTGACGGCCGTTTTGACCTCCCTGGCCGTTTTAATCAGCCTGTCCAGAAGTTTTTGGCTGGGCCTGCTGGCGGCCGTTTTGGCCATGTTGCTGATTTTATTGGTGAGCAAAAAATTGACTTTTATTAAGCTTACCAAGATAGTTTTGGTTATGGCTGGGATGGCTTTGCTGGAAATGGTTTTTGTCGTGCTGATAACCGGAAATTTAAACCAATCCTTTTTTACCGAAAGATTCAGCCTGAATGTTTCAGAACCGGCGGCTGCCAGCCGTTTGGAACTAGCCGGCCCCTTATGGCGGAGCGTTAAGGCTAATTGGCTATTGGGTTCGGGTTTTGGCAGCGAAGTTGAATATACCACTTTGGACCCCCGCATTTTAGAAACTAACCCTACGGGCCGCTATACAACCTACGCCTTTGAGTGGGGTTATCTGGATATCTGGCTGAAAATCGGCTTATTGGGCCTGCTTGCGTATTTACTGCTTTTAGTTAAAATGATGGCTGGCAGCCGCCGCCTTGGCAGTCTCGGACCGCTCTTTATCGCAGTTTTATCGGTCCTGGCGGTTACCAGCGTTTTTAGCCCTTATTTAAACCATCCCTTGGGCATCGGCCTGATTATTTTAATCGGCGCCATGATAAATTTTTATGAAAGAGAAACAGACTAAAGTAGCCGTCAATCTGGTCACTTACAACGCGGAAAAATATCTGCCGTTCTGCTTAAAGTCGGTTTTTGACCAGACCTTTGCCGATTTCAGCCTGCTGGTCATAGACAACGGTTCCAACGACCAGACGCTTCCATATTTGAAAGAGAATTGGCCTCAACTCAAGGTGGTGGCCAACGGCAAAAACGTCGGTTTTGCCAAGGCCCATAATCAGGGCATCGCCTGGACCAGGAGCGATTACGTGTTATTGCTCAATCAGGACGTTATCCTGGAAAAAGATTATCTGGCCAAAGCGGTGGAATATCTGGAAGAGCATCCCGGCGCAGGCTGCCTGGGCGGCAGAATGTTGAGCTGGGATTTTCAGAATAACGTTAAAACGAACATTATTGATTCAGCCGGTTTGAGAATTTTTAAAAACCATCGGGTGCTGGAAAGGGGACAGGGAGAAATAAATAAGAATCAATACGGCGAGATTCAGGAAGTTTTCGGCGTTTCCGGAGCCCTGCCGCTTTACCGCCGTCTGGTGTTGGAAAAAATCAAGGTTTGTTTAAACCCCGGCCTGGCTCACGCTGAATATTTTGACGAAGATTTTTTTTCCTATAAAGAGGACGTGGACATCGCTTACCGCCTCCGGCTGGCCGGCTTTACGGCGGTTTATTTTCCCGAAGCGACGGCTTATCACGACCGTTCGGTTAAGGCCGGCGCCGATTTAAGCGACCGGGCCGTTAAAGCGAGCCGGAAGCATAAAGATAAAATGGTTAAAGTTTATTCCTACAAGAATCATCTCTTGGCTTTGTTTAAAAATGAATTCCGGAGCAATTTAATCAGATTTTTCTGGCCGATATTCTGGTACGAATTTAAAAAGCTGGTTTTTATCCTGTTCTTTGAACAATCAACTTTAAGGGGAGTAAAAATGTTTTTGGCGCAAAGGAAAAACAACCGTCAAAAGAGAAAGTATATTTTTAAACAAATCTGTAAAATTCAGCCTAAGGATTTGGCAAAATGGTATGAATAAAATTTTCAATTTACAATTTTTAATTTTCAGTTAATTTTCAATAAAAATTGGAAATTAAAAATTGTAAATTAACTTTATGGTTCTATCAATCATCATTTTAAGTTATAAACAAAAAGGTTTAATCAGGCAGAGCCTCAAGGGCTTAAAGTCTTTGAACATTCCTTTTAATTACGAAATTATCGTGGTGGATAATAACTCGGGCGACAGTATCAGAGAAATGCTCGGCCGTGAATTTATGGAGGTCAAGTTGATTGAAGCCGCCGCCAACCGGGGCTATGCCGCCGGCAATAATTTGGGCATTCAGGCGGCTAAGGGCAGGTACCTCTTGATTTTAAATCCGGACATCACCATTTTAGGGGACGCCATTGCCCAATTGGTTGAGTTTATGGACAACCATCCCCGCTCTGGCATCTGCGGCCCCAAAGTTTTAAACGCCGATAACAGCCTGCAGTACACCTGTTCCAGATTTCCCGACTGGCGTCTGCCTTTTTTCCGGCGGACTTTTTTGGGCCAAACCGGCCGGGGCAAAAAATGGAGCGAAGATTATCTGATGATGGACTGGGACCATAACCAAGACAAGCAGGTGGACTGGCTGTTCGGCGCCTGTTTAATGGTCAGGCGGGAAGCTATTGACGAAGTCGGGCCGTTGGATGAAAGGTATTTTTTATACATGGAAGATTTGGATTGGTGCAGGAGATTCTGGGACAAGGCTTGGGAAGTCTGGTACGTGGCCTCCGCCGAAGTCATTCATTATCATCAGCGCTTGTCCGCCGAGGGTAATCTCTTTACTTCGCTTTTTTCCCGAACGGCCAGGATGCATTTGTCCAGCTGGATTAAATATTTTTTGAAATTCCGTAAAAACCAGAAAAAATAAAATAAAAAAAAGAAGCCCGAAATTTTTTAAAATTTGTCAAAAAAGATTTTTTTAGGTATAATATTGCCATTATGAGCAAACAAAACGGCTATAAATCGGAATATGAGGCGCGCCTGGAACGGCTCAATGCCCTCAAAAAATCGGGGATTAATCCGTATCCCAAAGCGGTGGACAGGACTCATCAAATCAGCGAAGTTTTGGCTGATTTTAATTCCCTGGAAAAGAAGAAGATAAAGGTTTCTCTGGCCGGACGGATTCGTTCCATCAGGCTGCACGGCGGCTCTTGTTTTGTAAGCCTGCAGGATGAATCCGGCCTGTTGCAGCTCTATTTTAAAAAAGACGAACTCGGCGAAAAAGATTACGGTTTTTTTACCGATTCTTTTGACCTGGGCGATTTTATTGAAGCCAAAGGCGGCCTGTTTAAAACCAAAAGAGGGGAGCCGACCCTTTTAGTCGGCGGTTTTAAGATGCTGACCAAGGCGTTGTTGCCGTTGCCGGAAAAATGGCACGGCCTGGCGGACACGGAAATCAGGTTTAGAAAGCGGTATCTGGATTTAATTGCCAATCCGGCGGTCGGGGAGATTTTCAAGAAACGCAGCCGGCTGATCCAGTTCGTCAGAAATTATTTTATTGACCTGGGTTTTATTGAAGTGGACACCCCCATTTTGCAGGCCGTCGCTTCCGGCGCCATTGCCAGGCCGTTTAAGACCCATCATAACGCTTTGGATATGGATTTGTATTTAAGAATCGCGCCGGAAATTTATCTCAAAGAGCTGGTCATCGGCGGTTTTGAAAAAGTTTTTGAAATCGCCCGCTGTTTCAGGAACGAAGGCATTGATTACTCCCATAATCCGGAATTTACCCAGATTGAATTTTACTGGGCCTATAAAAATTATGAAGACCTGATGAAAGAAATGGAAGTCTTTTTGGAAAAATTGGTCAAGGAAATTAACGGTTCGGCCACGGCCGAGTATGACGGCCAAACGATTGATTTTACCGGGCCGTATCCAAAACTTGATTTTAGGGAGGCTCTCTTGAAAGCCACCGGCCTTGATTTGGACGAGCATGACGATAAGTCTTTGCGAAAAGAAGCCAAGAATAAAGGCTTAAAGGTTGAGAGTTTTTGGGGCAAGGGCAAATTGGCCGACGAGTTGTTCAAGGAATTTGTCCGTCCGAAAATGATTAATCCGACTTACATCATCAATCATCCGGTGGAACTTTCGCCTTTGGCCAAAAAAATAGAAGGCCGGCAAAATTATGTGGAAAGATTCCAGCTGATTGTGGCCGGACGCTTTGAGCTGATGAACGCTTTCTCCGAACTTAACGATCCTTTGGAACAGGCAGAGAGATTTAAACAGCAGCAGCGGCTGGCCGGGCAGGGCGACCAGGAGGCCATGGGCAAGGATGACGAATTCGTGGAAGCCCTCAAGTACGGCCTGCCGCCGGTGGCCGGTTTGGGCATGGGTCTGGACAGGCTTGCCAACGTCCTGACCAACACGCACAACATCAGGGAAGTTATTTTATTCCCGACCTTAAAGCCGGATGCGGAAATAAAAAAATGACAAAAAAGCTGTTTTTTGCTTCGGGCAATCCCTCAAAAATAAAAGAATACACGGCTATGCTGAAAAAAGAAGGCATAGCGGTGTTAAATAAAAAGGATTTAAACATTAGCGACCAGGCAGAAGAAGACCAGCCCACTTTTAAGGAGAACGCCGTTAAGAAGGCGAAATTTTATTATCAGTTGTCCGGATTGCCGACTCTGGCTGAAGACGCCGGTTTTGAAATAGATTATTTAAACGGCGCGCCCGGAATTAATTCCAGAAGAATCATGGGTTATGAGGCTACGGACGAAGAGCTGGTGGAGTGGTTAAAAAAACAGGTGGCCAAAATTCCCCAAAACCAGAGAACCTGCCGGTTTAGGGCGGTAAGCTGCCTGGTATTGTCTCCGGAAGAAATTTACACGGCGGAACATTCCATTGAGGGCTGTCTGACCGATGGAATCAGAACCGATTATCAGCCGGGTCTGCCTTACCGGTCTATGTTTCTGGAAAAAAACTCGGGGAAATTTTTAATGGATTTGTCGCAGGAGGAATACGAGAACGTTAATCATCGCCAGAAAAACATTATGGCCATAATAAAATATCTTTAGAATTTTTAATTTCAAAATTTATAATTCTAAAATTAAATTGAAATTAAAAATTTAAAATTATAAATTAATTTTATGTTAGACATAAATAAAATCAGGACCAATAAGGCCGAAGTGGAAGAGGCTTTGCTAAAAAGACTCAAACCGGAAGATTTTAATCTGGATAAAATTTTAGAACTGGACGAACAGCGGCGCGGCTTGATACCCGAGATTGACGAACTCAAGGCCGAGCGCAACAAATTTTCCAAAACCAAGCCGGATGAACAAACCATTAAAAGGATGAAAGAAGTGGGGGAGAAAATTAAAAAACTGGAAACGGAACTTGAGAAAATTGAAGAAAAGTTTAATGAAGGCATGAGCAGTCTGCCCAACTTGCCGGCCGAGGACGTGGCGGCCGGCGGTCCCGAGCATAACAAAGTTTTGGACAGTTACGGTCATCGGCCCAAATTTTCTTTCCCGGCCAAAGATCATCTGGAACTGGCCACTTCTTTAAAACTGATTGATTACGAACGGGCCGTCAAAATGTCCGGCTCGGGTTTTTGGGCCTACACCGGCGACGGCGCCCTGCTGGAATGGGCTTTGCTCAATTATTTCATTGATTTCCATAAAAAGAACGGCTATACCTTTATCATTCCGCCTTATTTATTAAACGAGGATTCGGCTTTTGTTTCCGGACACCTGCCCAAGTTTAAGGACGATTTATACTGGACCCAGGACAAGACCTGTTTAAACGCCACCGCCGAAATGATGCTGGGCAATTATCACCGCGACGAAATTCTGGCCGCCGAAGCTTTGCCTTTAAAATATTTCGCTTTTTCCACCTGTTTTCGGCGCGAAGCCGGCAGCTACCGGACCGAGGAACGAGGCATGGTCCGCGGCCATCAGTTTAACAAAATTGAAATGTTTTTACTGGCTAAACCGGAAGAAACCTGGCTGGCGTTCGCGGAATTATTAAAATACGCCCAGACATTAGTAAGAGGCCTGGACCTTCATTTCCAAACTTCCCAGCTGGCGGCCGGGGATTGCAGCGCGGCCATGGCCAAAACCGTTGACCTGGAAGTCTGGCTGCCGTCCATGAATACCTATAAGGAAGTAAGTTCGGTTTCCAACGCCCTGGATTATCAGGCCAGACGAGGCAATATTAAATATAAAACCCGGGACGGCAAAAAAGACTACGTTCACACCTTAAACGCTTCCGGTTTGGCCACCAGCCGTTTAATTCCGGCCCTGCTGGAGCAGAATCAGCAGGCGGACGGCTCGGTTAAAGTGCCCAAAGTTTTAAGAAAATTCGTGGGAAAAAAAATAATCAAAAGACCGGAATAAATTTCACCAATGCCTCAAATAAACAGCTGGGTTGAGATAAGCAAATCAGCCTTAATCCACAACCTTAAAATATTCAAAAAAATAATCGGGCCGGAAGTCGCCCTGATGCCGGTGATTAAAAGCAACGCTTACGGCCACGGCCTGCCGGAAGTCGCCCGGATTTGCGACGGTCAGCCGGAAGTTGAGCGGCTGTGTACGGTGAATCTGGCTGAAGCCTTGTTTTTAAGAAAAAATAAAATCAGGAAGCCGATTTTGGTTTTGAGTTTTTATGATTTGATTGAGGAGGACATCGGGCAGGCCATCCGGCAAAACATAACTCTGGCGGTTTACGGCCAGGAGCAGCTGGATTTTTTGGATAAGGTCGCCGGCCGGGCCAAACAGAAAGCCAAAGTCCAGTTTAAGATAGATACCGGCACCTCGCGGCTGGGCATTCCCGTCAAAAGAGCGCTGGATTTCATCAATAAGATTTTTAAAAAAGACCATCTGCAACTGGAAGGCCTTTTTACCCATTATGCCGCGGCCGAGGAGCCGGAGCAGTCGTTTGCCCTCAAGCAGACCGATGATTTTTACGAACTGATTAAAAAGCTGGAGGAAAAAAGAATTTTTCTGCCGCTCAAGCACGCCGCTTGCAGCGCGGCCATTTTGATGAATAATTTTTATCATTTTGACGCGGTCCGACTAGGCCTGTCCCTGTACGGCTTATGGTCTTTGGAAAACGGCAGTAAAATCAGAAAATATCTGAATTTAAAACCGGTTTTAAGCTGGAAAACCAAAATCATCCAGCTTAAAAGTTTAGACCCCGGGGATACGGTCGGTTATGGCCGGACCCATCGGGTGAGCCGGAAAACCAGGCTGGCCGTTTTGCCGGTAGGGTACTGGGACGGCTACGACCGAAAGCTGTCCAACTTCGGCCAGGTTTTAATCAAGGGCCGGCGTTGCCGGGTCTTGGGCAGAGTCTGCATGAATTTAATCATGGCGGACGTGACCGGCCTAAGCGTCAAAGTGGGGGAGGAAGCGGTTTTAATCGGACGAGTCGGCAAGGAAGAAATAACGGCCGATGAACTGGCGGAAAAATTGGGCACGATCAATTACGAAGTGGTCACCCGGATTAATCCTTTGCTGCCCAGAAAAATCATCAAATAATATTTTACGACGCATAGCTTTATGTCAAAAAAGTTGAGAGTAGGGGTCTTGATGGGCGGGGCGAGCGGGGAACACGAAGTTTCTTTGGTTTCGGCGCGTAGCGTGATGGAGTCGCTGGATAAAAATAAATACGAGGTTATACCGGTTAAAATTTCCAAGAACGGCTTATGGCCGAAAAACCTGCTGATTTTGCCGGAGCCGGCGCGACAGAAATTTGACGTGGTCATGCCGGTAATGCACGGCACTTACGGCGAAGACGGCAAAATCCAGGGTCTCTTGGAAACGGCCAATCTGGCCTATGTCGGCTGCGGCGTTTTAGGTTCGGCCGCGGCCATGGATAAGATAATCGCCAAACAACTTTTTAGCCAAGTTGGCCTTAAAAATACTGCTTATCAGTATTTTACCAAAAAACAATGGCAAAAAGACAAAGCCAAGATTTTAATCAGCCTTAGAAAATTAGGTTATCCGGTTTTTGTTAAACCGGCCAATCTGGGTTCGTCAGTCGGCATTAGTAAGGCTAAAAATAAAAATAAATTAATCACGGCCGTTAATTTGGCCGCCAGCTACGACCGGCGGATTATTGTGGAGCGGGCCGTTAAGAACGCCAAGGAGATAGAATGCGCCGTCTTAGGCAATGACGACCCGCGAGCCTCAATCCCGGGCCGGGTAATTCCAGCAGATGAATTCTATAGTTATAAAGACAAATACATTGACGATAAGACCGGTTTTGAAATTCCGGCTAAACTACCCAAGAAAGTCATCCGTCAGATTCAACAAATGGCCATTCTGGCTTTTAAGGCTTTGGATTTGTCCGGACTGGCCAGGGTGGATTTCTTACTGGATAAAAATAACAATATTTACTTAAACGAGGTTAATACCATGCCGGGCTTTACCAAAATAAGCATGTATCCCAAATTATGGGCCAAGAGCGGTTTACCATACGAGCGGCTGCTGGATAAATTGATTGAGCTGGCTTTGGAGCGGCACCGTCAGAAAAATTCATTAAAAACGTCTTATAAGGAAGGCAAAAAAATTAACGCTTAGTTTATGGTTAAACACGAGGCCTGGCGCAGGTACGGCAAGGGTTTAAGCCACGGCCATAAAACATTTCGCAGCCGGCGGACTCATGAGTACGATCAGGAGGCAATTGTCCGGGTCAGAAAAAAAGTTTATCTGGCCATTATTGTTTTTATTCTGTTATACATCGGTTATCTGCTGTTTATCTCTGATAATTTTAAGGTGACCAACGTTGAAATCAGCGGCAACGCGGACCTGCCGGCCGAGGAGGTTATCAGTTTAGCCAAAGAAGCCTTAAGCGGACGGCAGTTTATTTTCATTCCGAAGAGCAATTATTTTTTCCTGTCCAAGCGGGCCGTGGAGGATAAAATCGTGGCCGAGAACATTTTAATCGGCATCAGCCTTAAAAAAAAGTTTCCCAAAACTTTGATTATTGAACTGGAGCAGAAGCTGGGCCAGATGGTCTGGTCGGCCAACGAACGGATTTTTATCATCAATCTGGACGGAAAAATTGAGCGGGAATTGCCGGTCAGGGAGCTGGTTAACGTTAATGTGCCGGTAGTTTACGATTTGTCCAATTCCGTTATCGGCGAGGAGGGGAAGATAACCAATCATAACTTAATCAGCCTGATTGCCGAAATTTACGGCGATTTTGACGCTTATGAACTGCCGGCCATCCAGCTGGATTATTTTAAGGTGGATAATCCCGCGGCCAATTACGTTAAAATCGTCACCAAACAAGGTTTTGAAATCCAGGTGAACTATTTATCAAGTTTTGCCGGCCAGATTGACAAGCTAAAAAAATCTTTACTGGCCGGTAAAATAGATTTAAGCAAGATTAACTACATCAATTTAAGGGTGGAAAACCAGGTTATTTATAAATAAAGGCCTGGAATGTGCTATATGAGTCGTAAAAGCAATCTTGTGCGACACATCTAATATATCAAAATAAGGCCAGTTAAACCCTTCCCCGCCCTTTCCAGATGTCGCAAATTGGTTTAAAATAAAAGTATGAACTACGGTAAAAAAATTATTTTACTTCTGCTGACCGCCATTGCCATTATGATTGAAATGCAAAATAGCGTTTCGGTCTGGTATTATATTATCACTTTGGTTGTTATGATTGCCGTCTGGAACGTTTTGGAGCAGGAGTAAGCTTTGGTAATCAAAAATAGGGCCCCCTACCCTGTTTTTAAATATCTTAATATTTTTTGCGTCGCAAAACGTTGTCCCGTTAGGGCAGATAATTAAGCGGGTCAACCGGAATGCCGTTTAAGCGGACTTCAAAATGAAGATGGGCGGCGGTGGTTAAATTGCCGGCGCCGGGACTGCCCGGACTGCCGCCGGACAAGGCAATCACCTCTCCCTGGACCACAAAGTCGTCCTCGGTTACGTAAGGCTTGCTGATGTGGCCGTAAACGGTGGACAAACCGCCGGTGTGGACAATCATGATATAGCCGTATCTGGAAGTGCCGTCAAAACTTACCCTGGCCACGTAGCCGGAACGGGCGGCTCTGACGGGCGTGCCCTGGGGCGTAGAGCCGATATCCACGGCCGGATGTTCAAAAATGTATCTGAAAGGATAATCGGGGTCGTGAAAATAAGCGGTAATTTTTCTGGACGGCACCGGCCAGATAAAACCGTCGTCCTGCGGCAGCAGCCCTTGGTTGGCCAGAAGTTTTTTCCGGGCTTCAACTTCCAGATTCTGGATTTCGGCGTTGATCTGCGCCTGCTCGGCTTTAACCTGTTCCAAAAGTTGCTGGAAAGACGTTTCCTGCCCCTTAGTTTGACCTAAGAGCTGGTTTTTGACGCTTTTGTCTATTTCCAGTTTTTCCTGATTGGTCAGCAGTTTTTCCTTAAGGCCGTCCAGCTGCTGCCGGCGTTTTTCCAGATTGTCTTTTTTAACGTTAAGTTGTTCTTCCAGTTCCCGTAAAACGCCCAGGTCTTCGCTCAAGCTCTCTTCCAATAATTGAAGTTCATTAAGTTCTTTAAAAAAACTGCCAATGTCGCCTTTTAAGATTAAGACTTCCAGGTAGCTTTTTTTGCGGTCCAGTTTATCAACGGTTCTTAAAACATCGCCCATTTTTTGCTGCTGGTTGACGATTTCCTCGTGCTTATTGTCTATCTCCAGCTGGATGTTGGCTATTTCCAGATTGGTTTTTTCCACTTTCAGCTCAATGGTCTGGATTTCCAGAGCCATTTTGGTGATGGAATCTTCCAGAATGGAGGTCTGGTTGTTTAAATTGGTTATTTCCTGCCTTTTGGCGCGAATGCTGTTTTCGTAAGCCGTGGTCTGTTTGGTAAGTTCGTCCAGCTGATCCTGGTAGCTTTGGATTTCTTCCTTTAATCTCTGGATTTCCGGGTCAAACTGCCGGACCAGCTCTTCATCCGTGGCTCTAGAGCCATCCTGGGCTTTAATAAAAACGGGCATTAAAAAATTGCTGGCCGTAAAAAGCGCCAGAATAATCAGATTTATTTTTTTGTTTTTGATTTTCATAATGCTCTAATGCTAATAGCCGATGCTCACGAAAGTTCGCTCATTTTGTCAACGGCCAGTTTGAGCCTGTTCAAGCTTTCCTCTTTGCCCAAAACTTCCATAATCTCTTCCGGCGGCGGGCTGGAGATCAGTCCAGAAACGGCCACTCTGGCCGGCCAGAAAACGTCGCCGTTGGTGAGATGGTTGTCCGCCACTATTTTTGACAAAGCTGATTTGATTTTATCGCGGCTCCATTTTTTAAGTCCGGACAGATTTAAAAGCGTCAGTTGCAGGGATTTTTTAGTGTTAAATAAATTTGATTTTTTAAAAACCAGCTCACCCTTGTCATAATCGGATAAGTTAATAAATAATTGCGCCCTCTCCCCTATCTCGGACAGATAATTGATTCTTTCTTTTTCAACGTTTAAAATTTTGGCAAGCAGTTTTTTATCAACGTTGGGCAGGAATTTCTTACAGAGTTTAACCAGTTCGCTGTCTTTTTTTTGGCTGATATAATGGCAGTTGAACCAGTTGAGTTTTTCCGGGTCAAAGACCGCGCCCGCTTTTTGCACGCGTTCAAGTTTAAATTCCTTAACCAATTGTTTTAAGGTAAAGATTTCGCGGTTGTTTGAGGGATGCCAGCCTAACAGGGCCACGTAATTCAGCAAAGCTTCGGGCAGATAGCCTTTGTCCAGATAATCTTCCACGGCCACGTCGCCCTGGCGTTTGGACAGCTTGGACTTGTCTTTATTAAGAAGCAGCGGCAGATGAGCGAACCGCGGCACGTTCCAGCCGAAAAATTCATAAAGCAAAATATGCTTGGGCGTGGACGGCAGCCACTCCTCTCCTCTGATAACGTGGCTGATGTTCATCAGATGGTCGTCAATCACGTTGGCCAGATGATAAGTGGGATAACCGTCGGATTTTATAAGCACCTGGTCGTCTATTTCCGCGGAACTGATTTTAACTTCTCCCCTGATTAAATCGGTAAAAACCACTTCTCTATTTTCCGGCACTTTTAATCTGATTACTTTCGGGTCGCCCGTTTCCAGTTTGGTTTTAATTTCACTTTCGGTTAATTTTCGGCAACAGCCGTCGTACTTTGAGGGCAGTTTTTCGGCCTGCTGTTTTTCCCTTAAGTCAGCCAGGCGCCCGGTTGAACAAAAGCAATAATAGGCATTTCCGTTAGCCAACAGCTTTTGGACGTATTCCTGGTAGATTTTAAGCCTTTTTGACTGAAAATATGGCCCATTCTGGCCTTTTTCAGCCAGACTTGGGGTTTTATCCATAATCGGGCCTTCATGCCATTTTAAGCCCATTTTTTGGAGCGCCTCAATAAGCTGTTTTTCGGCGCCCGGCACGGCCCGGGACTGGTCCGTATCCTCTATTCTCAAAATAAACTTGCCCCTGTTTTGTTTGGCAAAAAGGTAGCTGTAAAGAGCGGTTCTTAAACCGCCGATGTGCAGGTAGCCGGTTGGCGATGGCGCGAAACGCGTTTTAATCATATTATAATATTGACACATCCCGGTCTTTCGCGAAAGAGGGTTAATGCCGTGTTTCACCTTGGTTTATTTTAAATGACGTTTAACTTTAATGGTATAGGTGATGAATCTTAAAGTGGCGTTGAAAATCCTGATTGCTCGCCAGGGCTGGTAGATAAACCGGTGCAGCCACTCCAGTCCCAGCTCCCGCCAGATTAAAGGAGCCCGTTTGGTCTTTCCGGAAATAAAGTCAAAGGCCCCGCCCACGCCCATGGCCAGTTTAACCGAAGGCAGCTGATTCAATACTTGACTGATGAAAAAATCCTGCTTGGGCGAGCCAAAAGCGACAAACAGAATCTCTGGCTTGGTTTGATTAATATCGGCAATGGCGTTTTGAAATTGTTTATTTGGAATTTGTAGATTGTTTGAAAATTGGAAATTTGAAATTGTCGGCCCAAGGCCGACCAGCCTCGGGCTGGGAAATTTGAAAGTAGGTCCTTGGGACGCTCCGACTATATTTAAATTAAGATACCTCTCTTTTAAAATCATAGCGGTTCTTTCCGCTATTCCCCGCCCCGCTCCCAGCAGATAAATTTTCCAAGCCTTTTGACCGGCCAGTTCGCAGATTTTTTCCAGCAAATCCACGCCGGCGATTCTTTCCGGCAAAACCTCCTGGCAATAACGGGGCTGAAAAATTAAGCTTATGGCGCAGGTAAAAGCCTGAATTATGGAAGTAATCAGCGAGTCCGATTTTAAGGACAGGAATTTGGCGGCCCAGAGCAAACCAACGCCGTCCGCCACCGTCATTGAAGAATCGTTGATAATTTTTCGGTAATTGCCGTCGGTTAATGATTCTAAAACAATTTCCGGATTGGCGGTAATGATTTGATGCCGTCCCGACAAACTTAAAAATTTTTCAATTTCGGCCAAAGCCTGTTGTTGGGTAAGCTGATCTATTTTTATCCCCAGAATGTCGGTTTTCATTTTAATTCAAAAGTTTCAATAATTCGGTAAATCGGACCGCTGGCGGTAAGCTCGCTGGCAAACAGTTGCAATCGGTTGACCGTCAGTTCGGCTCCAAATTTAAGACTGGCTATTTTTTTCAATTCAATCTCACTAAGCCCTTCCTTGAACCTGCCTAAAGTGATATGAGGAACGTATTTTCTGGTTTCTTTGTCAATAAAATCGATTTTATCAAATTCGTTAAACAGTTTGGTGGCTAAACCCTCCAGGTTTTTGCTTTCCACCTTCAGGCTTAAAACCCTGGGCGAGTAAAAGTTGGGAAAAAGCAAAACGTCTTTAATCAGGCAGTTAAAACTTTTAAAACCGCCAATGGATTCATTAACCAGGCCGTTAATTTGGACGATTTGCTCGTCCGTCAGCTCACCGAAGAATTTAACGGCGATGTGGCTGTTGGCCGGCTCCACCAGCTTAAGCGGCAGCCGGTTGAGTTCAGCTTTTTGTTTTAAGCCTTCAATTTTGTCTTTAAGTTCAGCCGGCAAATCTATGCCTAAAAAAACGCGTTGCATGCGCTTATTTTATCAGAAAAACGGGTGAATTAAAAGCCTTCAGGGCGTTAAGGCAAGTCTTTTAAAAAATTTTGAAATATGTTAAAATTATCAGGAGACGATGATAAAATCAATCAGAAAAAAAATAATCATTTTAACCGTTTTTAGCCTGCTGTTTTTACCGGCCAGCCCTCTTTTGGCTTTGGTTACTTTTTACGAAACCAATCCTGAATTTAATCCCAATAACATAGTTTCGGACATTGCTTTAACCGATTATAATTCCATGACCCGCGAGCAGATTCGCGATTTCGTCGTTAATCAGGGCGGGACGCTGGGAACTTATATTGATCCGGTCCGCGGCATGCCGGCCTACTGGATTGTCTGGGAAGTGGCCCAGGAGTTTCAGATTAATCCCAAGTTCGTCTTGGCCATGCTGCAAAAAGAGCAAAGCCTGGTTACGGACGACGCTCCAAGCGACAATCAATACAACTGGGCGGTCGGCTACAGCTGTTACGGCGGCATCTGTCTGGAAAAATACAAGGGTTTCGGCGCCCAGCTTAGGGCCATGGCCAATAAATTCATGAATGATTATCTGGTTGATTTAAATATTTTAGGCAAACACCAAAAGAATTTTTACTGCAGTTTTACCAAATGGTGCGTGGGCGTGGCCAAAGAAACCCAGGATGAGCAGTTAATTACTCCGGAAAACCGGGTGACGGCCGCTCTTTATACTTACAATCCTTACCGTGGCGGCACTCTGATGGACGGTTATAAAATCGGCGCCAATTATAATTTTTGGAAAATCTGGAACGACTGGTTTGCCAAGGAAGCTTTCCGGCCCAACGGCTCATTGCTTAAAGCCAAAGGCAGCGACAAGGTTTATTTGCTTCAGAACGGCCAAAAGCGGGCTTTCGCCAGCTGGAGTTCCTTTATTACCAGGCATGACCCGTCTAAAATAGTGGAAGTGGAACCGGCCGAGCTGGAAGGTTATGAAGCGGGGTCGGAAATAAAATTCCCCCAATATTCTTTATTAAGTAATTCCAGCGGCGACATTTATCTGTTGGTGGACGATTCCCTGCGGCGTATTGATTCCATGGAAGTTTTCAGAACCTTGGGTTTTAATCCGGAAGAAGTGGAACAGGCGGTTGACGCCGATTTGGCAGGTTTAGCCGTCGGCCAGCCCATTACCTTAAAGAGCGCCTATCCCACCGGAGCCTTGATTCAAGACGCTTCCACCGGCGGAGTTTATTACGTGCATTTCGGCATAAAATATCCCATAATTTCCCCTGAAATTTTAAAGAATAATTATCCCAACCAGACAATTTTATCGGCCCACGGCGACGAGCTGGAAAAATACCCCAAAGGCGAGGCGGTCAAGTTTAAGGACGGCAGCCTGATTAAATCCAAAGACAGCGACGTGGTTTACGTCGTTTCCGACGGCAAAAAACTGCCGATTGCCGACGAGAAATCCTTCCTATCCCGCGGTTATAAATGGACGGACATTATCACCACCAGCCAGCGGGCCGTGGATTTGCATGCCGGCGGCGAAACCCTGGAGTTTATTGACCAGTCTTTAATACCCAAATTTTCCGAACCGGCAACGGTTTTGCCGGAAACTCCGGGCGAGTCCGCTTCAACTTCCAACGAGGTAATTTTTGACGAAGTTGAAAGTTTGAATGATAACCCCTTTTAAATTTTAAAATTTTTAATTTGAAATTTTTAAAAATGTCTTTAATTTTTGGCGCCATTGTTCCCCATCCCCCGCTGTTGATACCGGCTATCGGCCGCGATAATCTTAAGGAGATGGAAAAAACCGGCCGGTCGTTTAAAGAACTGGAGGAGATTTTGTACGCCAAAAAACCGGATACCATTATCGTCATTTCGCCTCATGGAAATTTAATGACCGAGGCCTTTACCATTAACCACTCCCCCGTTCTCAAGGCCGACTTTGAGGATTTCGGCGATTTGGAAACCAAGCTGGAATTCAAGAACGATAACGCCCTGGCTTACCAAATCAGGGAAAGCCTGGAAACCAAACTGCCGCTGGTTTTAACCACGGTGGAACGGCTGGATCACGGCGTCAGCGTGCCGCTGTATTATTTAACCAGGCATTTGCCGGATTTCAGAATCATACCCGTGGGTTATTCCATGCTGTCGTTTGCCGAGCATTTTGCCTTCGGAGCCGCCATCAGGCGGGTTTTAAACCTGACCAATAAAAGGGTGGCCGTGATTGCCTCGGGCGACTTGTCGCACCGCTTAACTTTGGAAGCTCCGGCCGGCTTTTCCGAACGAGGCAGGGAATTTGACGCTAAATTGATTGAATTGCTGAAACAGAAAGATTTAAAATCAATTCTTAAATTGAATTCAGATTTAGTGAAAGAGGCCGGCGAATGCGGCCTGAAATCCATTTTGATTTTACTCGGCGTTTTGGACGAGATTAATTACCAGCCGGAGATTTTAAGCTATGAGGCTCCCTTCGGCGTCGGTTATCTGGTGGCTAACTTTTCTTTTTAGATGAAAATCAAAAAGGCTTGGATTTATTCCAAGCCTTTTTTTAGATTGCCGACGATTTTAAAGAAGTATTTCCATTTAGCCCCGCTTTGGCAGAGCTCTTTGGTGTCGCCTACGCACTGTTCCACTCGGATTTTCGGCAGTTCCTTGCAGACTTTAAAAACCGCGCTTCTTTTAAAACTGGGTATGTTCAGTTCTTTAATCACCCATAAAGCCAAATCCTGCCAGGCGTAAGCCGGCGGCGGTTTCCGGTTTGAACCGGCCGCGATAATCTCGCCTATTTTTTTGAAGTCGTCCGACATTTATCTCGCCCAGCCTTCGCGGAGAGCTGGGCTGGATTTATTTAATAAGGTTTTTATAGTAGAATTATAGCACAATCCTTGCATCGTGTAAGGCGTTTTATAAAAGACTTGAAGATATTGATAAAATAGTGTATTATCAGTTATTAAATTATTAAGGTCGCAAATAACGCAAATAGTTCGCAGATGACTCACCAATGGCGCACAAATAATCTGCGAGTAATTTGCGTTCTATTTGCGGACAATTTGCGTATAATTTATGTTAAAAATAGTCAAATATCCGAATAAAATATTAAGAAAGCGCTCGCGTAAAGTCAAAAATTTTTTGAGTTCCGAAATTCAGCAATTCATCAGGGAGCTTAAAGAAACCATGATGAGCGAGGACGGCATCGGTTTGGCCGCCAATCAGGTGGATAAGGATTTGCGGATTCTGGCCGTCAGAACGGACGAAGGGCCGATGGCTTTTATTAATCCCGTTATTTATTATAAGTCCTTTGCCCGTGATTTGGCCGAGGAAGGCTGTTTGTCCTTTCCCGACATTTTCGGCATTATCAGGCGTTCCAAATCAATCCGTTTGTTTTACCGCGATGAACAGGGCCGGTTCAGGCATCTTAAGGCCCAAGGGCTTTTGGCCAGAGTTTTGCAGCATGAAATTGACCACCTGCGCGGCGTTTTATTCATTGACAAGATGGTCAAATATACCAACGGCCAAGACCTGATTCTAAAAATGAGGGAGCAGGCTTCGGTTGATGAAATTTAAACCAATGAAACAACGACCAAAAATAGTTTTTTTCGGGACGCCGGAGTTTGCGGCGCCCAGCTTGAAAGCTCTTTGCCAAAAAGAGTTTGATGTTTTATTGGCGATAACCCAAGCCGATAAACCGGTGGGCAGAAATCAGGAAATAACCCCCGCGGAAGTTAAAGTTGAGGCTCAAAATTTAGGCCTAAAAGTCATTGATGATTTGGCATTGGCTAAATTAAAGATTAAAGAACTGAAGCCGGAAGCGGCCGTAGTTGTAGCTTACGGTAAAATTTTACCTCAAGAATTTTTGGATTTGTTTCCCAAAGGCATCTTGAACGTTCATCCGTCGCTTTTGCCCAAATACCGCGGTCCCTCGCCCATTCAGGCGGCCATTTTAAACGGCGATGAGTCAACCGGAGTTTCCATTATTAAATTGGATGAACAGATGGACCATGGAGCGGTAATTTCCAATTTAAAATTTTCAATTTCCAATAACGATACTTACCGAAGTTTGTCGGAGAAATTGGCCCAAGCCGGAGCCGAGCTTTTGGTTAAAATCCTGCCGGATTATCTGGCCGGGAAAATAAAACCGATTTCCCAGAATGACAGCCAGGCGACCTTTACCAAAATTTTAAAGCGCGAGGACGGCGAGATTGACTGGCATAAATCGGCCGCGGCCATTGAACGCGCCGTGCGGGCTTATTTCCCCTGGCCGGGTTGTTACGGAGACGTTAGAAGTAAAAATAAGGAATTAAGAATCAAGTTGATTGAAGTGGAAATAGTTTCAGATTGCTTAGTTGATGGTTTATCCTCAAATTGTTCAGCCGATGCTTTAGCTTCGGCGAACGCAGAGGCTAACCCCCCCGCTCAACAGGTGGGTATATTATATAAGCAAAACGGGCGTCTTTACGTCCGCTGTGGTCAAGATTGGCTGAACATAATCAGACTTCAGTTGTCAGGAAAAAAGGAGATGACGGCTCAAGAATTCATTAACGGTTATTTAAAATAAACCCGCGCCATTTTTATTATATAAATTTTATTCATAACAACGTAGCGACGCGCAATTGCGCGTCGCTACGTTGTTAATTTTGGCAGGAAAAAAATTATAAAAATGGCGCGGGTTTATTTTTTACCCGCGACCCAGAAGCCCAGGCGGTATTTGCCGCCCAGCATCAGACGGGTTTGGGCCTCGGTGGCCGGAATGGAACCGAAGACAATCATGGTAATCGGAAACAGCAGCCATTCCAAAAACATCATGGGATAGCGGTACCAGCCTTTTTTTGACCGGGGCCGCTGGGGCATTAAGAGAGTGCTCAAAAAAGCGTTTAAAATCAGGCCGATTAAGGCAAAGGTCATCAGCCATTGGAGAATTAAGGGCGTTAGCTGGGCCACCACCGTGGCCTGAACTTCTTTGCCGGCAAACCACAAAGGCAGGCGGCCCATCAGGGTTATTAAAATCGGGGCGGTCGCCCAGGACCACATGCCTTCCAGCTGGTTAAAGAAATGCTTGAATTTAATTCCAAAAGGCATGTGCGGATGTTGTTTAAACTGGCGAATCATGTAAGGAATGTGTTCCACGCCCCAGGCCCAGCGCCTCATTTGTTTGTACTGGTCGGCCAGCGCCTGCCAGAATTTGCCGGTATTAACGGTATTCATGGAGACCGGAATGTACATCGGTTCAACTTGGTAATCGCCGTCGTATTTAAAGAGGCACTGGAGGAAAATCCGGGAATCTTCGGAGACGATGTCTTTCTGCCAAAAACCGACGTCCACCAGCGCCTGAAAGCTCATACTGTGGGAAGAAAAAGTAAACAGCCGGTCGCTTCGGGCCAAATCGGTCATCAGCCAGAAAGTGGTGGAGTTGGCCACCACTCTGGTAAAAGGGTCCGATTCCCAGATATTGTTGTGATACAGGGCAATCGGCTGGTAGCTGACCCTGGTCGGATTCGGGTGAGTTATGTATTTGTAAGTCAGATAGGAAAAATACTGGGGATGCGGCCGGGTATCGGCGTCAAAGTTGGAAACAATGACCTTGCCATAAGGAATTCCCAAGTCGTCAATTAGTTTTTGGGCAAAATGGCCGGCATAATTGGCGTTGGAACCCTTGCCCGGGATTTCGTCCGGCAGGTTTTGGGGATGGAGAGTAATCAGAATTTTAAAGAAAAGATGGTTGTATTTTTGTTCTATTTTGCCGGCCAAATCCAGAAAGTTGCTTTTATCTCTTTCTTCGCCGGCCAGGACGATAATGAATTTATTGGCGTCATATCTGACCCGGGAAAGATGTTCAAAGGTTTTGTCAATCACGGAGAACGGCTCTTTGTAGGTGGGAATAAAAATCAGGTGGTAATAATCCCGCCAGTCTTTTTTGTCGTAAGCTTTGATTTTAGCCAGCCAGTTGACGTTGACTTCCTTTCTGAACTTGGACCAGGAGATAATTTGATGGAGTACCAGATAATAAACTTTGGTCAGCCAGAGCAGGTCAAAGATGATGATGAAAAAGATGGCGCCGATCGGCAACCAGATGGAAAGAATTACGGCCAAAATAAAAGTTGACCAGGTTAAGGCGCCTGGCAGGATTTCAAAAAATCTTTTTTTGATTGTCTGGAGCACGATGTTTATTTAATCGGGTTAGTTTTTTTCCGAACCTTCAAGCGTGACTCGGCCGTGGCCGGATTTGAAATCCCTGGTATTTGAACCCAAGGCCTCTTTCAGGGAGACGGGTTTTTGCTCGGCCACGCTTCGTTCAAAACTGGATTCCCCGCTCCTGTCTTGATTGTTCTGTTTGCGCTGATGGATTTTTTTAAGGCAGTCTTTGCAGTAAATGGGCTTGTTTAAATCCGGTTCAAAGTTGAGCATGGTTTTTTTGCCGCAGTTATCGCAAGTGGCCACGACTTTGATTTGGTCGTCGCCGCTTTTATTATAGCTTCTGGCCGGCGTTTCTTTGCCCGAGCTTTCCCCTTCTTCCGCCTCCATATTGGACCAGCGCATGATTTTATCTTCAATGATTTCCCGTTTGGTGCAGTACCTTTCGTGCGAGACTTTAATGACTTTTTCCAAAACTTCTTTATAGTCAATCGGTTCCGGCACCGGCGGTAGGGTGGTGGCGGAAAACGGTTCGCTGGCCACGCCGTCAATCATTAATTTAAGATAGGTGTGGTATTTGGACAGGTTGACCAGATCCAACTCGTCAAACTGCGGGCTGAGTTCTTTGGCCAGAAATTCCGCGTCTTCGGCGCCGACCCTGAAACAAATCAGGGTGCCGACGTTGCCGAAAACGGCCGCCCGGGTGGTGTCGTCCAGCTGTTCAATGTATTGGTGGGCCATGGTCAGGCAGAGGCGGTATTTTCTGGCTTCGGAGAGGATGTTGGCGAAGCTCTCGGTGGAAAAGTTTTGGAATTCATCAATGTAAAGGTAAAAATCCTTGCGTTCCTCTTCCGGGATGTTGACCCGGCTCATGGCGGCCAATTGCAGTTTGGTGATAATCATGGCGCCCAGCAGGGCCGAGTTATCCTCGCCGATCCGGCCCTTGGACAAATCCAATAGCATGATTTTCTTTTCATCCATGATTTTCCTTAAATCAATGGAGGATTTAACCTGGCCGACGATGTTTCTCATCATGGCCGAAGACAAGAAGCGGCCGACTTTGTTCTGAATCGGAGCAATGGCCTCGGCCTGAAAGCGGTCGGGATATTTTGAATACTCGTCTATCCAGAATGATTTAACCACCGGGTCGGTAATTTTAGTCACGACTTTTTTGCGGAAGGCCTTGTCGGTAAGCATTTTCATGATGCCCAAAAGGGTGCTGCCCGGGTATTCCAGCAAGGCCATGATGGCGTTATTCAAGACGTATTCCAGACGGGGTCCCCAGGTATCGGCCCAGATTTTTTTAAAGACGCCCAACAGGCCGGAGGCCACCAGATGGCGGTATTCAATACTTACTTTTTCCAGCACGTTAAAAGCGATCGGGTATTCCAAATCCGCCGGGTTGATGTAAACCACGTCGTTAATTCTTTCCGCCGGCACGAATTTAATGACTTTTTCCACCAGGTCGCCGTGCGGGTCCACCACGGCCAGGCCGTTACCCCGCTGGATGTCTTGGATAATCATGTTTTCCAAAGTCACGGATTTGCCCATGCCGGTTTTGCCCAAGAGGTACATGTGCCGCCGGCGGTCGTCTTGCCTGATGCCGAACCGGTTCTCCTGATTGCGGTAATTGGTTTTGGCGAAGATGGTTATTTGTTCGTTATCCATTTTGATTGGTTATTCTTCAATTGGTAAGTCGGGCGGCGGCACCGCTGCCTTGCCTTGCGTTTCCCGCGGAGTTTTTATGGCCTCGGCATTTTTGGCGAAACGTTTTTCAAAATAATCATTGTCAAAATCATAGCCGGGCAAGCTTTCTTTAACGGTGAAATCAG
>DATDUR010000082.1:0-3159 GCA_035290305.1 Patescibacteria group bacterium | reverse complement strand
GGCGCCGGTAATTTCCAGAACCTCTTTGGCCTTGGCCGGCTCGTCAATGCCGCCGTTGGCTATTAAAATGCCGTTAAAATTTTGCCGGACTTCTTTAATGTAGTCGTAATCAACTTCCTCAATCCAGGGCGCTTCAAAACTCCGGCCGTGAATCATAATGGCCGCCACCGGCAGATCTTTGATTTTTTTTATTAAATCCAGACTGGTAACGGTTTTGGATTCGTCCCTTTCGCTTCGTCCAGGAGAAGCTTTGGTTTTCCCGCCGGAGGCGGGTCCGCCTTTGGCGGATATCTGCGTCCTGGTTTTGATGGAAACGGGAATGTTGCCGGCGCCCTCAATGGCGGCCTGAATAATTTGGTAGGATTTATTTAAATCCCGCAAGAGAGCCACGCCCGAGCCGTGGCCGGCCACTTTTTTGGCCGGACAGCCGAAATTAAGGTCAATGCCGTCCGGAGCGAATTCTTCGGCCACGATTCTGGCCGCTTTATAAAATAATTCCGGCTCGTTGCCGCCCAGCTGGATAATCACCGGCTTTTCCCGCTGGTCAATTTTAGCCAGCGCCATTGTTTTTTTGCCTTGATGGGCTCGCCTCGCGTCGAAGCGGGCTATAGCTTGAACCATGATCATTTCGGTGTAAACCACGTCGGCGCCGTATTTATGGCAAAGCAAACGGAAGGGCAGGTCGGTTACGCCGCACATCGGCGCCAGCACCATAATCGGTTTATTCAATTTTTGCCAGAAGTTAGTCATAAATCGTAGCCTGGATTATCTCAAAAAACTCAATAAAATTCAAGGATTATTTTTTTTTGCCAAAATCGCTTTATTTTGGTATAATATGCCCGTTTTCTATGAGCTACGGACAGGAAAAAATCGCCCGAAACACCGGCTATTTTACTTTGGCCCTGATTATCCAAAAGATAATTTCTTTCGGATATTTTTCGTATATCGCGGTTCAAATCGGCGCCGGCTCTTTGGGCCATTACACTTTTGCTTTATTCTTTACCACGATTTTCGCCGTGATTATAGACATCGGCATCGCCAACGTGCTGGTCAGGGAGATTTCCAGGTTTAAGGAAAAAAGCCAGCAATATTTATCGGCCGCTTTAGCCATCAAGATTCCCTTGGCCATTTTGACTTATCTGGCCGTGGCCATCGTCATTAATTTACTGGACAATCCCGAGCTGGTCCGCCAGCTGGTTTATCTGGCCGGGGTCGTCATGATGCTGGATTCTTTCACCCTGACTTTTTACGCTTTTTTGCGCGGCCATCAAAATTTGAAATTTGAAAGCATCGGCACCATCGTTTTTCAGTTGATTCTGGCCATAAGCGGCATCGTCATTATCAATTTAACCAAAGATTTGCGCCTGTTGATTCTGGCGATTATGGCGGCCAGCCTGTTTAATTTTATTTACTCGGGCATTTTAATTAAAGTCAAACTGGGCTTAAAGTTTTTTATCAAATCAAACAAGGCCGTCATTAAATCAATTTTAATCATCGCCGTGCCCTTTGCTTTGGCCGCGATTTTTACCAGAGTCTACGGCTACCTGGATACCGTGCTTTTGAATCAGCTGATTGACGAGACGGCCGTGGGCTATTACAGCATTCCCTATAAAATAACTTTTTCCCTGCAGTTTATTCCCATGGCTTTCGTGGCCTCGCTTTACCCGGCCTTTTCATCTTACTTTATAAGTTCCAGGGAGTTGCTGAAAGAAACTTTGGAAAAGGCCATGGTTTATCTGGGCATGATTGCCGTGCCGCTGACCTTGGGGGTGATCGCTCTGGCCCGGCCGCTGATACTCAAGGTTTATACCAGCGAATTTGAACCCTCCATTTTACCTTTGCAGATTTTAATGACCAGCATTTTCTTTTTATTCCTGAATTTTCCTTTAGGCTCGCTTTTAAACGCCTGCAACCGCCAGAGCCGCAACACCGTCCACATCGGCCTGGTGATGGTTTTAAACATAATTCTCAACGTCATCTTGATTCCCCGCTACAGCTATGTTGGCGCGGCCGCGGCTTCGTCCGTTTCTACGCTGGCCATGTTTTTGCTCCAGTTGTACGTGGCCAGGCAGATTACGCCTTTTTCCCTCAAGTTTTTAGCCGGCAGGTTCGGCAAGATAATCTTTTCCGGCGCGGTTATGTATCTGGTCATTGTTTATCTTCTGCCCTCGGTGAATTTTTTATGGTTGGTGCCGCTGGGCGCCGTTGTTTATTTTGTCCTGCTTTATTTAATCAAAGGTTTTACCGGGCAAGACTGCAGGGCTTTATCTAAAAGTTTGTTTAAAAGACCGGCATGAAAATTCTACTTATCACCATGGAATATCCGCCGGATAGAGGCGGAGTAGGGAATTACTATTATAATTTAGTGAAGAATTTTGGCGGTGACGTTGAAGTTAAGATTTTAAAAGCGGATAAAACTTCATTTTATAAACTATTCTGGCCGAGGTGGTTGAAATTATTTTGGCAAGCCAGGCGTTTGGTCAAAGATAAAAAATATGATTATCTCTGGGCCGGACAGGTTTTGCCGGTCGGCACGGTCGCTTATCTCTTGAACAAGTTTTACGGCCTGCCGTATTTTGTTTCCACGCACGGTTTGGACGTTCTTTTGCCGCAACGCTCGGCCAAAAAGAAAAAATTGTTAAAAAAAATCTTGTCCCAAGCCAAGTTCATTACCGCCAACAGTAATTTTACCAAAGACAAACTGATTGATTTGGGCCTGGCCGCCGGTAAAATAGAAGTGATTTATCCCTGCGGCCACCTTAAGGCCGTAAAACTGCCGGAGGAAAAAATCAGCGAAGCCAGAGCCAGGCTGAAGCTGCGCAACAAGAAAATCATCTTAAGCGTCGGGCGGCTGGTGGCCAGGAAGGGCTTTGATTTGATGATTAAAGCCATGCCGCATCTGCTGGAAAATTATGATGACCTGGTTTATCTGATTGTCGGCAACGGCCCGGACAAGGAAAGACTGGCCGGCTTGATCGGCCAATATAATCTTAAAGGCAAAGTTTATCTGCTTGACGATATTAGCGATGATTTTTTGCCGTTGTTTTACCAGCTGGCCGACGTTTTCGTCATGCCCTGCCGGCAAATTGAAGCCGACGTTGAGGGTTTCGGCATTGTTTTTTTGGAGGCGGCCGCTTTCGGCCTGCCGGCGGTGGCCGG
>DATDUR010000081.1:0-10960 GCA_035290305.1 Patescibacteria group bacterium | reverse complement strand
CTACCACGTCAGCCAGGCCAAGCTGGCCGTGGGTTCGGGCGGACTCTTGGGCCTGGGCATCGGCCAATCCAGGCAAAAATTCAACTATCTGCCCGAGGTTTACGGCGATTCCATCTTTGCCGTCATTGCCGAAGAAATGGGCTTCTTTTTCTCGATTATCTTATTGATTTTTTATCTGACGCTGGCCATCCGCGGCTTAAAAATCGCGCGCGGCTCGCCCGACGTGTTCGGCGAACTGGTGGCCATCGGCATTACCGTCTGGTTTGCTTTTCAGGCCTTCATCAACATTGCCGCCATGGTCGGCCTGCTCCCCTTAACCGGCATTCCTTTGCCTTTCATCAGCTACGGCGGCACCGCTCTGACCGTTTCCCTGTTTGCCGTAGGCATTCTGATTAATATTTCCAAACAAACCAAGGTTTAGCGTGATTGTTGATTTTTTGCCCGTTTTATAATATATTTGGACTATGAAAATAGTTCTAACGGGCGGCGGCACTCTGGGCTCGGTAAGCCCTTTAGTGGCCGTCTGGCAAGTCTTAAAAACCCGGACCCGGACGGAAGCGTATTTTATCGGCACCAGCCAAGGCCCGGAACAGGCCTTTCTTTCGCAATATCCGGAAATATCTTTTAGAACCGTGCCGGCCGGCAAATTACGGAGGTATTTCAGTTTTAAAAATCTGATTGACGTTTTTATCATCACGGCCGGTTTTATTAAAGCCTGGCGGCTGTTGAAAGAAATAAAACCGGACGTGGTGATGGCGGCCGGCAGTTACGTGGCCGTGCCGGTTTTATTAGCCGCCAAGCTGCTGGGCGTTAAAACCTTGATTCAGCAGTTAGACCTTAAGCCGACTCTAAGCAACCTGCTGGTAAAAAAATGGGTGGATAAAATCGCCGTTACTTTTGAAGAATCCGAAAAAAAATTTCCTCCGGAAAAAACTTTCCTGACCGGTCCGGCCATCAGGCGAGAAATCATCAGTCTGCCGCCTCCGGAAAGCTATCATAAAAACATTTTGATTTTGGGCGGCGGCACCGGCGCCCAAGGCTTAAATAAACTGGTGGAAGAAATGATTTCGGAACTGCCTTCGGAAATCCAAATCAACCACGTAACCGGCAAAGGCAAAGAAACTGACCTGGAAAATTATCCCAATTATCACCAGTTTGAATTTTTAACCCATTCTTATTATCAAAAAATAAACGGGGCGGACCTGATTATCAGCCGAGCCGGACTTTCCACCTTAACCGAACTGGCTTACTTGGGCAAACCGGCCATCGTCATTCCCATGCCCGGCAGTCATCAGGAAATAAATGCCGACTATTTCGCCAAGCGCCGAGCCGTCGTCAAATTAGACCAGAAAAAGCTTAACGGCGAACTGCTGGCCGAAGAAATCAAAACTTTGCTTGCTGACAAAGAACGGCTGCGGGAGTTGTCCCAAAACATCAACCACGGCCTTATTTGGGGCGGGGAACAAAAAATCGCCGACGCCGTAATCAAATTAATCATTCCGTAATGTATTTTGATAAAACGAAAAAAATCCATTTTATCGGCATTGGCGGCATCGGCACTTCGGCCATCGCCAAATATTTTTTAAGCCTGGGTAAAACCATTACCGGCTCCGATTTATACGATTCGGATTTAGTTAAACAGCTGCGGCACCGGGGCGTAAAAATATTTAACAGCCACCAAAACTCCAATGTCGGCCCGGATACGGATTTGATAATCTATTCGCCGGCCGTGCCCGAAGACAACCCGGAAAGGCTGGCGGCCGCGGCTTTGGGCCTGGACCAATTCAGCTATCCGGAAATTCTGGGCGAGCTTTCCCGCAAGTACAAAACCATCGCCGTGGCCGGCACCAACGGCAAATCCACCACCACGGCCATGCTCGGCAAGATTTTCGCGGCGGCCGGCGCTGACCCGACCGTCATTGTCGGCACCCAGGTGCCGGGCTTTGACGGCAACTTAAGGCTGGGCCAATCCGACATACTGATTATTGAAGCCTGCGAATGGCGGGCGCACATGCTCAACCTTTCGCCCCAGACCATTGTTTTGACCAACATCGCCAAAGACCATCTGGATTTTTACAAAGACCTGGACGACATCCGCTATCACTTCCAGAAATTCGTCAACCTGCTGCCTTTGGACGGCTTTTTGGCTTTAAACGCCGATGATGAAAATTTAACCAAACTAATCAGCCAAAAAGGCTATAAAGTTAAAAGCTGGGGCATTTTAAACGACCAGGCCGATTACCTGGCGCGCGAGATTAAAACTTTTGCCGGCGGCCAGAGTTTTTCCGTGGGCGGCGACGATTTTATTTTGCAGGTGCCGGGCAAATACAACGTTTACAACGCGCTGGCGGCCCTGACCGTGGCCAAGCGCTTTGGCCTAGACTCCGAGGTGATAAAAAAATCGCTGGCGGAATTTTCCAGCACCTGGCGCCGCTTTGAAATCATCGGCCCCGTTAGAGGCAAGGCCGAAACTTTGGTGGTTTCCGATTACGCCCATCATCCCGAGGCCTTAAAAGGGGTGATTAAAGCGGCCAAAGAATTTTATCCGGCCAAAAGGCTGGTGGCGGTTTTTCAGCCCCATCATTTTGACCGGACGGCCAAACTCTTTGACGACTTCGTCAAGTCGTTCAATGACGCCGATTTGGTGATTATCAACGAGATTTACGACGTGGCCGGACGGGAACAAGACGGGGTCAGAACCGTTACCGGCCAAAACCTGGCGGCCGAAATCCAGAAAGTTAATCCCTCCAAGGAAATAATTTACTCGCCGAATCTGGCGGAAACCCAAAAGCGCCTTTTAAAAAAAGTCAAAAAAAACGATTTAATCTTAATCATCGGAGCGGGCGACATTGATGAAATCGCCCGTGAGATAACTAGATAATATGTCCGTTATTCAACAGCTTCAACAACTTAACCTAAAATTTCTAAAGGACGAACCGCTGAAAAATCACACCACTTTCCAAATCGGCGGGCCGGCCAAATACTACCTGGAATTGTCCAAAACCGAAAATCTGATGCGGGTTTTAAAAATCGCCAAAGAGCATCGTCTTAAATACCTCTTTTTAGGCGGCGGCAGCAACCTCTTGGCCTCCGACCGGGGTTTTGACGGGCTGATTATCAAAATCAAACCCGAAGAGCTTAAATTTGACGATAACCAAGTCACGGCCAACTCCGGCTACATTCTGGCCGGCCTGATTATAAAATGTTTGGCGGCGGGCTTAACCGGTTTGGAATTTGCCGCGGGCGTGCCCGGCACGGTCGGCGGGGCCATCAAGGGCAATGCCGGCACTTACGGCGAGGCCATGGATAAAATTGTTCTGTCCGTGGAATTCATTGATGCCAATCTGGAACTGAAAACTTTTTCCAATCAAGAATGTAAGTTCGACTACCGCCACAGTATTTTTAAAGAACACGACGACTGGCTGATTACTTCGGCCGCGCTCAAGCTGGAAAAAGGGGACACGGCGGCCTCCCAAAAACTGATTCAGGAAAGAATCGGCTACCGGATGCAAAGCCAGCCTTACGGCCATCCCAGCGCCGGCTGCGCCTTTAAAAACATCATTTACACGGAAGAAATAGCCGATAAACTCAAAAAACTCGGCTGGGAAGTAAGCCCTAAATTCAAAGAATATAAAAAAATCCCGACCGCTTACGTCATAGAAAATCTGGGGCTAAAGGGCAAAACCATCGGCCAGGCCCAGATTTCGGAAAAACACGCCAACTACATCATCAACCTGGGCGGGGCCACGGCCGATGAAGTCGTCCAGCTGGTAAGCTACGTTAAACAACAAGCCCGAGACGCTCTGGGCATCCAACTGCAGGAAGAAATCAGATATTTGGGATTTTGACAAAATAAAAAAGGCCGGCTCAAGCTGCGAGCGGCCTTTTGAAATTTTTACATCTTTATCAAACTACTGATGGATTCACGGTTGTAAGTCCGCCTGATGGCCTCCCCTAAGGTCGGCGCTAAATCAATTATCTTGACATCGTAAGGCAGACTGGAAACCTTTTGTTCAACCCCTGGGATAGAGTTGGTGAGCCACAATCTATCAATAGGCGCTTGGGCTAATCTGTCCAAAGCCTCACCGGACAGAACGCCGTGAGCAAAAGCCACCTCGACCCTGGCGGCGCCGTTTTCCTTAGCGGCCACGGCCGAGTTACAGATAGTTCCCGAGGTATCGGACATGTCGTCTATAATCAAGACGTTCATCTCTTTTATACTCGTGCCTATCTCCATATTAATATTAACAACCTTGTCAACCATATTCGGTTTTGGCCTGCTCTTGTTGATAAAGCCGAGTCCGGCGGCATCCAAAAAATCTCTCAATTTTCTGGCATTTTTTATTGAGCCGTTATCGGGAGCCAAAATTACCGTCCTGGTCCAGTCAAAGTCAGAAAAGTGCTCGGCGAAGATTGAGGTTGAATAAAGCTGATCAACCACCACCCTGGTCGGAAAAAATTCCTGAATTTGCGGAGAATGAAGGTCGACTGTCAACACGTGGTCAACGCCTGACGACGCTATTAAATCACAGACTAGCTTGGTGGTCGGACAAACCCGCGGCCTATCCTTATAATCCGCCCGGCTATAACCAAAATAAGGAAAAACCGCCACAATGTAGTCTGCCGCCGCTTTGCGCGCCGCCCTGATTATCATCAACATTTCAAACAAATTTCTGTCAGGTTGATGCGTGGAACCGATTACAAAAACTACCCGGCCACGCGTGTCAGAAGACAACTGCACCCGCGCTTCACCGTCGGAATAAGATTTATCCACGGCATCACGTAATGGATAACCAGTCACTCTGGAGATATCTCCCGCCAATTGCCTGGTGGAACTATTGGAGTAAAGAATGGATCCGGACATCGGTCGTCCCTCCTTAAAAAATTCTTGTTGTTTAGGTTCGTTAACACTCATATCTTAATCCTCTTTAAACAATTGTCAAATCGGTTAAAAGTTGTTAAAATCATAACTACCCCTATGAAATATAACATTTTAGTAAAAAATCTGGAGCTTACCGACGAGCTTAGAGGCTATGTTGAGAAAAAACTCAATAAAATAGCCAGATTTTACGATAAAATCACTCATCTGGACGTGGATTTAAGCCGCGACAGCAAGCAAAAATCCGGGCCGGTTTACCGGGCGGAAGTCAATCTGGACATACCCGGGCATCTTTTAAGGGTCGTTGAGTTTGATTATACCATTGAGGCGGCCGTTGATAAAGTTCAGGATAAAATAATCAGGCAGGTTAAAAAAGCCAAAGGCAAACTGGAAGCGAAAAACCGGCCGGTTCAGGAATAAACTACGTATGGGAATTTTTGAAACCATCTTCGGGGACGCCAACGAAAAATACCTGAAAAATCTCCAGCCCATCGTTGACGAAATTAATTCTCTCGAAAAACAATTCGAGAGTTTTTCTAATGAAGAACTAAAATCAAAAACTACCGAGCTGAAATCCAAAATCCAAAACGGTTCAACTCTGGACGACATTTTGCCGGAAGTTTTCGCTTTAACCAGGGAAGCGGCCAAACGAACCCTTAATCAGCGCCATTACGACGTCCAGCTGTTGGGCGGTATTATCCTGCATCAGGGCCAGATTGCCGAAATGAGAACCGGCGAAGGCAAAACCTTAACTTCCACCCTGTCGCTGGCTTTAAACGCCTTAAGCGGCCAAGGCGCCCATCTGGTGACGGTCAACGATTATCTGGCCAGGCGCGACGCCGTCTGGATGGGCCAGATTTACAATCGGCTGGGTCTGACCGTGGCCTGCATCCAGCACGACTCCGCTTTTATTTATGACGCCGACTATATCGCTCCGGAAGAAGTGGAAGCCGAGCGGGACCGGGGCGTGGTGGTCAACGAAAATTATTTGAGGCCGGTTTCCCGTTATGAGGCTTATGCCGCCGACATCACTTACGGCACCAACAACGAATTCGGTTTTGACTACCTGCGCGACAACATGGTCCAGAACCTTAAAGACAAGGTCCAGCGCGATTTGAATTTCGCCATCATTGACGAAGTGGACTCCATTCTGATTGACGAGGCCCGCACGCCTCTGATTATTTCCGCGCCGGCCGAGGAATCAACCGAGCAGTATTTCCAGTTCGCCAAAATCGTCAAAACTTTAAAAGAGAACGGGGATTACAACATTGACGAAAAAATGAGAGCGGCCACCTTAACCGAGGCGGGCATTACCAAAGTGGAAAAAACCCTGGGTGTGGAAAACATCTACCAGGACAAGGGCATGGGCGCCGTCCATCATCTGGAAGCGGCCTTAAAAGCCGAAACTTTATTTAAACTGGACCGCGATTACGTGGTTAAAGACGGCGAGGTTATCATCGTTGACGAATTCACCGGCCGGCTGATGTACGGCCGCAGATTTTCCGAAGGCTTGCACCAGGCCATTGAGGCCAAAGAAGGCGTCAAAGTCCAGCGCGAAAGCCGCACCATGGCCACCATCACTTTTCAAAACTATTTCCGGCTTTACAAAAAACTCTCGGGCATGACCGGCACGGCCGCCACCGAATCGGAAGAATTTTCCAAAATTTACAAGCTGGACGTGACCGTCATTCCCACCAACAAACCCAACGTCAGAAAAGATTTAAACGATTTGATTTACAAAAGCGAAAAGGGCAAGTTTGAAGCGGTCGTCAAAGAAATAAAAACCAGAAGCCAGGCCGGCCAGCCGGTTCTGGTCGGCACCATTTCCATAGAAAAAAACGAGCTGATGTCTTCGCTTTTGTCCCAAAACGGGGTTAAGCACGAAATTTTAAACGCCAAAAACCACGAGCGGGAAGCGGCCATCATCGCCCAAGCCGGCCAAAAAGGCGCGGTCACTCTGGCCACCAACATGGCCGGCCGCGGCGTGGACATTATTTTGGGCGGCAACCCGACCGATGATCAAGAAGCCGAGGCCGTCAAAAATCTGGGCGGCCTGCACGTTATCGGCACCGAACGGCACGAGTCCAGAAGAATTGACAATCAGTTGCGAGGCCGTTCCGCCCGGCAGGGCGATCCAGGTAGTAGCCAGTTTTTCGTTTCCCTGGACGATGATTTGATGAGAATTTTCGGCTCCGACAGGATTAAGAGCCTGATGAACACTTTGAGAGTGCCGGAAGATATGCCGATTGAAAACGGGATTATCACCAAATCCCTGGAAGCGGCCCAGAAAAAGGTTGAAGGCAATAATTTTGACCTTCGCAAACATCTGGTTGAATTTGACGACGTGGTCAGCAAACAGCGGGAAATCATTTACAAAAAACGTAATCAGGTTTTAAAACTGGCCGAGGGCGAAAAAGTTGACGACTACGAGTCCACCAAAGACATGATTCTGGAAATGGCGAAAAATGAAATTGCCAATTTCGCCGGTTTCCATCTGGCCAACCTGGACGAAAACGGCCAGCCGGATTTTAAGGAAATTCTGGAAATTACGGAAACGCTAATTCCTTTATCAGCCGAAGATAAAGACAAAATCAAATCTTTCGGCAAAGCAACGGAACTCACTGACTTCATTTTTAACCTGATTAAAGTCCGTTATGAACAAACCGAGCTGGACGTTAAGGAAATAGAGGGGCTTAAAAATCATCCCGCTCCGTTGCGTGGCATAGAAAAAAGCCTGCTTTTAAACGTCATTGACCGGTTTTGGGTGGAACACTTGGAAAATCTGGACTATTTACGAACCGGCATCGGCCTGCGGGGCTATGGCCAGCGCGACCCGCTGGTGGAATTCAAAAGGGAATCTTTTCAATTATTCAAATCTTTGCTTAATACCATTCAAAATCAGGTGGTCTTCAGCATCTTTAAAGTGGGCAAAGCCGCGACTATCGCCTTATCGCCCATGGCCAGAGCCAACCTGCAGTTCCACGGCGCCAACAAAACGGCGGTTGATTCTAAGAGCAATCTGCAAAGATTGGCCGGGCAAAGCGATAAGCGAAGAACGGGGAGCGAAAAACAAATTTCTTCCAAATTAAAGAATGATTTTGGCGAGAAAATCGGACGCAATGACCCTTGCCCCTGCGGTTCAGGAAAAAAATTTAAGAGGTGCCATGGGGAATAAAAAAACCCGCCTAAAAGGTTAGCGGGTAATTCTTGATGAATCTTAAATTTATCCAGATAACTAATCTGGATTTTTTGATAAAATAAAAAAGGGACACCGTGCGATGTCCCGTTTAGAATTCTATCTGGTAATCCAACGCTTCTCTCGTGAATAAATAACCCAGTTGAGAAGCAGGCCGGCCGCCAGAAAGATGGCGCAGGACCATAAGCCGTTAATCAACGGCTGTTGCCATCCCCGGATGGAAATAGCGACTGATATCAGTCGCGCTCCGACCACGGCGACCAATAAATAGAATATAAAGCTGGGGGTCATGCTAAAATATCCAAAACACAATCCAAGCAACAGATTGAGAGATAGATAAATTACCAGACCGATCAATATGCCGGTTGGAGAAAATTCAGCAATGGCCGCCGCTACAAATCCGAGAATCAAAACTCCGAAAGAAATAGTGGCAACATCCTTAACACCGTCTGTACTTCCCATGGTGTTCTCCCTTTTCCTTTAAATGAATGAAATGAACCGAAACACGGCTAATTTTAGCAGATTATAAAAGTTTTGTCAACATCACGGCCACTTGCCATTTTTTAATAGAGTGGTAAAATAACGGCTAAGTTTTATGAGAAAAAACATTCAAGTCCTGTCCAGAAAAAAAATCTGGCTGTCATTGGCCGGAATTTTAATTTTGTCCTTATTCTGCGCCTTTTTAGTTTATCCCAACCTGCCGGATTCTTTTCCGGGCCAGGCCTTCTTTGCCAAATTTTATCCACACTTGGGCCTTGATTTGCAGGGCGGCACCCATCTTACTTACCAGGCCGACGTTTCCGACATTCCTTCGGCCGACCAGGATTCGGCTCTGGAAGGCGTCCGCGACGTTATTGAAAGGCGGGTCAACGCTTTCGGCGTTTCCGAACCTTTGGTTCAGACCCGCTCCGGCCACCGGCTGATAGTGGAACTGGCCGGCGTTAACGACGTTAACGAGGCCATCAAGCAAATAGGGGAAACGCCCTTGCTGGAATTTAAAGAACTGGAAGAAACCCAAAAAGATTTAAGTCAGGAAGAAAAAGATAAAATAAAAAGCGAGGCCGCCCAGGCCTTGCTGAAAGCCCAGGAAATAAACCAGCGGGCTTTGGCCGGCGAGGACTTTGCCGCTTTGGCCAAAGAATTTTCCGAAGACCCCGGCACTAAAGATAACGGGGGGGATTTAGGCTACGTTAAACGGGGCGATTTGGTCTCGGAATTTGAACAAGCCATTTTTGACGATTTGCAGGTGGACCAGATAACTCCCGAACCGATTAAAAGCCAATTCGGCTATCATATTATCAAAAAAACCGGCGAGGAATACGACGAAGAGGATTTACTGGTCAAATCCAGCCACATTCTTATTGCCGTGGCGGATGAAAGCACGGCCGGCTTAAGCTACGACTGGAAAAACACCCAGCTCTCCGGCAAAAACCTCAAGGCGTCGCGGGTGGAGTTTGACCCCAATACCGGGCAACCCAACGTCACCCTGGAATTTAATTCGGAAGGCGCCGATTTATTCGCCGAAATCACCAAACGAAACATCAATAAGCAAGTGGCTATCTTTTTGGACAATCAGCCCATTTCCGTACCGACGGTCCAGGAAGCCATTAGCGGCGGCACGGCCGTCATTTCCGGCAACTTCAATTTAAACGAGGCCAAACTGCTGGCCCAGCGGCTTAACGCTGGCGCCCTGCCCGTGCCGATTCAACTCATCAGCCAGCAGACCGTCGGGCCGTCGTTAGGCAAAATCTCCCTGCAAAAAAGTCTGTTGGCCGGCTTTATCGGCTTGATTATCGTGATTCTGTTCATGATTATCTACTACCGTTTAATGGGACTGTTTGCCGTTTTGGCCTTAATCATCTACGGCTTAATCTCCCTGTCTATTTTTGAAATCTGGCCGGTTACTTTAACCCTGTCCGGCATCGCCGGTTTTATCCTGTCAATAGGCATGGCCGTGGACGCCAACATTTTAATTTTTGAAAGAACCAAGGAAGAATTATATAACGGCAAGCCTCTGGGCATGAGCGTAGAAGAAGGTTTTGCCCGCGCCTGGCCCTCCATCAGGGATTCAAATATTTCCAGTCTGATAACCTGCGCCATCCTATTCTGGTTCGGCTCCAGCCTTATCAAAGGCTTTGCCATTACCCTGGGCCTGGGCATTTTAGTTTCCATGTTTTCGGCCATCACCATCACCAGAACCTTTTTACGCCTGACGACCGGAAAATTCTTTGCCGAACATCAGGGCTTATTCAGCGTTAATAAAAAAAATAAAAACTTGTCCTGAATGAAGTCCCGCTTAGCGTAACGAAGTGAAGGATTAGTAATTTAAATTAATTAGAAATTGAAAATTGGAAATTAATTAGAAATTGAAAATTGGAAATTAGAAATTAGAGTGTATGTTTAAAATAATCCAAAAAAGAAAAATCTGGTTTACGCTCTCGGGAACTTTAGTGGCCCTGAGCCTTATGGCGTTGGCTCTATGGGGCTTAAACCCGGGTATAGATTTTACCGGCGGCAGCATTTTGGAACTGGAATTCAAAACCGCCCGGCCGGCCAACCAGCAAATCCAGCGGGCCGTTGACGACTTGGGCATTGCCGGAACCTATATCCAGCCAACGGGGGATTTGGGCCTGATTATCAGGACGGTTTCTTTGTCGGAAGAACAGCATCAGCAGCTGCTGGAAAAAATAGAACAAATTCAAAATACGGAATATCAAATGTATCGGGCCAAAAAGATAACGGCCGAAAGTCTGGGCCTGACCGGCGAGGGAACCGAAAATCTGGACATCAGCATCGCGGACGATTTGAGCCAGATTCCCGAACAGTTTAAGGAAAAAGTTCCTTGGGCGTCTTTTGAAGAGCAAAAATTTGATTCCATCGGGCCG
>DATDUR010000080.1:0-5848 GCA_035290305.1 Patescibacteria group bacterium | reverse complement strand
AGCTTTTAAAGCTTTGGTTTATGAACAGATAGACAGCTGGGGTTCCGATACCATTGAGGTGGAAATAAAAGTTCCCAGCACCTCGCAGTCTTCGGCCGATAACGCCGGCGGCATGGCCTTGGGCATCAACATCACCACTTTAACCGAAGACGACGCCGCCGCTATTTTAAAACATCCCAACATCAGCTACGCCTATGCCGCGGTTTTGGGACAGGCCTTGGCGGTTTACGGCCATAGCCATGACAACGTCAATTTGTGGGGCGTTTCCGCTTCTTATTTGGACATAGATTCCGGCGAGATTGAGTTCGGCCGTTTTTTTAACGACGCCGAAGACCAGGCCCAGGCCAAAGTCATTGTTTTAGGCTCCGAACTTAAAGAAACGTTGTTCGGCGACTCGGACCCTTTGGGCAAATACGTTAAGCTCGGCCGGACCAATTATAAAGTTATCGGGGTGATGGAAGGGCGGGGAGAGATTATGTACATCAACATGGACGAGATGGCCTTCGTGCCACTACGGACTCTGCAAAAACAGATTATGGGCATTAATCACGTTTCTTTTATTTTGGCTAAGTTAAAAAATCCGGCTTTGGGCGAAGCCACCAAAGAAGATTTAACCCTGTTAATGAGAGACCGGCACGACATTACCGACCCCAATAAAGATGACTTTGCCGTGTCCACCATGGCAGAGGCCAAGGAAACTTTAAGCACGGTTTTGGGCGGCGTCACCTTATTGCTCATTGCCATTGCCGGCATTTCTTTGGTTGTCGGCGGCGTGGGCATTATGAATATCATGTACGTTTCGGTTTCCGAAAGAGTCAACGAAATCGGTTTGCGCAAAGCGGTCGGAGCCGGCAAGAAAAACATTTTACTCCAGTTTTTGACCGAAGCGGTTATTTTGACCTTTGCCGGAGGCGTCATCGGCATCGTTTTGGGGATTGTCTTTTCTTTTTTAATCTCCCGGATTGCCGCCAGCCAGGGTTTCCAGTGGCAGTTTATCGTCAAGCCGGAATCTTTTCTCTTGGCCGCCGGCGTTGCCATCGCCATCGGCATTATTTTTGGCCTGTATCCGGCCAAACGGGCCGCGGATCTGGATCCGATTGAAGCTTTAAGGTTTGAATAACTGAATAAGCATTGACACGCCCTTTAAAGATGATATACTGAATTTAGCACTCGGTTTACTTGAGTGCTAAATAATAAAGACGGCCATGAACGACCGAAAAAAGGCTTTACTTAGCCAAATTATCATTGAATACATAAAATCAGCCACGCCGGTCGGTTCCAAACTTTTGGAAAATAAATCCAGCCTGGGAGTTTCTTCGGCTACCATCAGAAACGAAATGGCCGAACTGGAAAAAGAAGGCTACATTATCCAGCCGCACACTTCGGCCGGACGCGTGCCCACGGAAAAAGGCTATAAATTTTTCTTGGCTAATTACGTTAAAGAAGGTAAAATCAGTTCTAAAGAGGAACAATCTTTGCGGCAGTCAATCACCCAGAGCCAAATCGCCGAAGAGACGGTCAAGGCTTTGGCCAAACGGCTGGTGGAACTATCCAACAATGCCGTGGTGGCCGCTTTTTCGCCCCATAACTTTTATTACACCGGCCTGTCCAGCCTGTTTAATCAGCCGGAATTCAAAAATTTCAATTTAATCCAGGACATCAGCCAGATTATAGACCAGTTGGACAACATTGTCGGCGGCATTTTTGACGACATAGACAAAACCACCGTTTTTATCGGTTCGGCCAATCCTTTCGGCGACGGCTGCAGCGTGATTTTAGGCAGATGGAAGTATAAGAAAATCAGCGGTTTGATGGGCATCCTGGGGCCGATGAGGATGGATTACGAAAAAAATTTAGGTTTAATAAATTTTATTACCAGTTTAAAATAGCATGTTTGTAAAAAATAAAGACCAGCAGGCTCCGGCCAAGGCTGATGCGCCGGAATTGGCGGAAAAATGCCGGGAGTATCTGGCCGGCTGGCAGCGGGCCAAGGCCGATTATGAAAATTTAAAAAAGGAAACCGACAGGAAATTCCGGGACTTGGCGGAATTCGTCACGGCCGATTTAATCATGGAGATTTTGCCGATTTACGATAATTTAAAACTGGCCCTGGCTCATTCGCCGGCCGGAGCTGGCGGCCAAGAGTGGCTGATAGGCGTAAGTCATATTAAAAAACAGTTTGAAGATTTGTTAAATAAATTTAAGATTAAAGAAATTGAGACGGTCGGTAGCCAGTTTAATCCGGTTTATCATGAGGCGGTAAGTTATGAAGACTCCGACAAACCCGAAGGTGAAATTTTAAAAGAGCTGAAAAGCGGTTATTTATTGGAAGAGAGGGTGATGCAGCCGGCCCGGGTGATTGTTTCCAAAAATAAACCCGCCGATTTGGCGGGGAAACCCGCCGATTTGGCGGGGGAAGCCGAGGCGGTGCCGGATAAATCAACTAATCAAGATAATAATAACGGAGACTCGGTTGCCTAAAGACACGGCCGAAGTTTCTGCGGAGGCATAAATTTATGACTTTAATAAGATGGACGCCATTTCCGGAACCTTTTAACGAGCTGGATAAATTTTTTGATTTTCCAGGGGTCCAGGGCGGCAATTTTGTTCCTTCTTTGGATATTTATCAGGATAATGAACGGGTGGTGGTGGAAGCTCCTTTGCCGGGCGTCAATCCCGAGGAAATCAACATTGCCATTGAAAATGACGTCTTGACTATTGAGGGCAAGAGCGAAAAGAACAGCGAAGTGGATGAGAAGGATTATTACCGCAAGGAAGTGCGCTACGGCATGTTTCATCGGAGCGTGGCTTTGCCGGTTTCGGTTGACGGGCAAAAAGCCAAGGCCGAATACGAGGATGGCCTGCTTAAAATCACCATTCCCAAAGAAGAAAAAGCCAAACCCAAAAGCGTTAAAGTGGAAATAAAGAAGAAGAATTAAGAATGATGTCCGCCTCGTGCCAAAGGCAGATAAGCCTATGGCTTAAAAGGCGGAAAATAATCCATCAAGCACATGATTAACAATCAACGGGGACAATTCAGCTTGAAATTGGTGCAGAAATGCCCGGTTTGCAATACCGATTACCACGAAGGCCGGGTGGATATTTTAGTTGAGGGCGATTTCGGCTTCTTGGCTTATTTAACCTGCGGGATTTGTTCTTCCAACATTTTGGTCAAGGTGATGACCATGTCGCACGGTTTGATCGGCAACGCCATTTTAACCGATTTGTCCGCCGCGGAAGTGATGCAGTTTGCCGCCACCGAAGATTTGGAGAGCAATAGCGTGCTGGAATTCCATCAGCTGATAAGCAAAGATAGTTCATTTATTGAAAAATTCAGATATAAAAATTAGCGCGTCATTTGCGCGCTATCCGCGAACCATCTGCGGGTAAAACGCCAATCGTTCGCCAATAACCCCCGCCTGCCATGCCTGGCACTGGCGGGCAGGCGCAGATAATTCGCAGATATTAATTTGCGTGTCATTCGCCATAAAATATAAATAATCCCCGCCAGAGGCGGGTCCGCCTATGGCGGAAAATAATCAAATAACCTATCAATATCTTATGTCAAAAATATTAGGAATTGATTTGGGCACCACCAACAGCGCCATAGCGGTGATGGAAGGCGGCCAGCCCAAAATTTTGGAAAACAAGGAAGGCAACCGGACCACGCCGTCCATGGTGGCCGTGTCCAAAAACGGCGAACGGCTGGCCGGCCAGCTGGCCAAGCGCCAGGCCGTCACCAATCCGGCCAACACCTTATTTTCCATCAAGCGCCTGATCGGGCGTCATTTTGACGATGCCGAAGTATCCGCCGACATCAAAACCATGCCTTATAAAATCGTTCAGGCCGGCACGGGCGTCAAGGTTAAAATGGGCGAGCGGGAATACACGCCGCAGGAAATCTCGGCCATGATTCTGCAGAAGCTGAAAGCCGACGCCGAGGCCAAGCTGGGCGAAAAGGTGGAAGAAGCGATTATTACCGTGCCCGCTTATTTTAACGATTCCCAGCGCCAGGCCACCAAGGATGCCGGCGAGATTGCCGGACTCAAGGTTAAAAGAATTATCAATGAGCCGACGGCCGCGGCTTTGGCTTACGGTTTTGACAAGAAGAAAAACCAGCAAATCGCGGTTTATGATTTGGGCGGCGGCACTTTTGACATTTCCATTTTGGACATTTCCGAAGATACGGTGGAAGTCAAATCCACCAACGGCGACACTCATTTAGGTGGCGACGATTTTGACCAGAAAATCATCAACTGGATTATCGCGGAATTCAAAAAAGACCAGGGTTTGGATTTGACCGGCGATGCCATGGCCATGCAGCGAATTAAGGAAGCGGCCGAAAAAGCCAAAATAGAACTGTCCACCTCCAGCGAAACGGAAATCAACCAGCCTTTTATCACCACCGATCAGTCCGGCCCCAAACATCTGGTGATGAAAATGACCCGGGCCAGGCTGGAAGAGCTGACCGGCGAGTTAGTGACTAAAACTTTTCAGGCGGTTGAGCAGGCCATGGCGGACTCCGGTTTTAAAAAAGAAGAGATTGACGAAGTGGTCCTGGTCGGCGGCATGACCAGAATGCCTCTGGTGCAAAGCCAGGTTGAAGCGTATTTCGGCAAAAAACCCAATATTTCGGTTAATCCGGACGAAGTGGTGGCTTTGGGGGCGGCGGTTCAGGCCGGCGTTTTGCAGGGCGACGTTAAGGACGTGCTGCTTTTAGACGTGACCCCGCTTACTTTGGGCATAGAGACTTTAGGCGGCGTCTCCACTCCGTTGATTGAAAAAAACACCACCATTCCCACTTCCAAATCGCAGATTTTTTCAACGGCCGCCGACAGCCAGACTGCGGTTGAAATTCACGTGCTGCAGGGCGAAAGGAATATGTCCCAGGATAACAAATCTTTGGGCAGATTTATTTTGTCCGGCATTCCGCCGGCTCCCCGAGGCGTGCCCCAGGTGGAAGTGACTTTTGATATTGACGCCAACGGCATTTTGAACGTCAAGGCCAAAGATAAGGCCACCGGCCAAGAGCAGTCCATTACCATCACCGCTTCTTCCGGCTTATCCAAAGAAGAGGTGAAAAAAATGAAACAGGAAGCGGAAGCGCACGCCGAGGAAGATAAAAAGAAAAAAGAACTGATTGAGGCGCGCAACAATGCCGACTCGGTCATCTATCAGTCGGAAAAACTGCTCAAGGAATCGGGCGATAAAGTTCCCGAAGACGTTAAAAAGGAAGTGGCCGAGAAAACGGAAGCCTTAAAGAGGGTCAAGGATACGGATGATGCCGAGGCGATTCAAAAAGCTTTGGCAGAAATGAACCAGACTGTCCAGAAAATCGGCCAGGCCATGTATGCTCAAGCGAATCAGGCGAACGCCCAGCCGGGCCAGACGGCCGAGGATAAAAAAGAAGGCCCGGTGGAAGCGGAGTATGAGGAAGTCCCTGAAGACAAAAAGGATGATAAAAAAGAGTAAGGATTGATGGGCAAAGATTATTATAAAATATTGGGCGTGGCTAAAAGCGCTCCGGCCGAGGAAATAAAAAAGGCTTTCCGGAAGAAAGCGCACGAATACCATCCGGACAAAGCCACCGGCAACGAGGAAAAATTCAAGGAAGTTTCCGAAGCTTACCATGTTTTAGGCAACCCGGAAAAAAGAAAACAGTACGACCAGTTCGGCACCACTTTTGAAGGCGCCGGCGGCTTCGGCAACGGGACCGGCTGGGCCGATTTCGTGCGCCAGGCCGGTTTTGGCAGTTCGGGCGGATTTTCCGGCGGCATTAACATTGATGATTTGGGCGATTTGTTCGGCGATTTTTTCGGCGGCGGTTTCGGCCAAAGTTCGGCCAGAA
>DATDUR010000079.1:0-3569 GCA_035290305.1 Patescibacteria group bacterium | reverse complement strand
CGAGGAGGCCTGGCTGACATAAGCCCCGCCGGTGTACAAACTGCCGGACTGCCCGATGCTGCCGTCCGTTTTCCAGGCCCGCCAGCTCACTTCCAGATAAGAGCCGGCGCCTTCCCAGCTGACGCGCAGAGAGCGGATCGGCGTGCTTAAAGCCTGCAAAGAATCGCTGTCAAACAAATCCAGCTGGTAGGTTTCGTCCTGGTCCAGCGAAGTGTATAAAACGTTCTCCGTCTCTTTGGTGACCAATTCATACGAAGCCTGATTGCTTAACAGCCGGCTGGCCGAGATATCGGCCGGGTCAAAATCCTTTTTTCTGATTTCAAACAGGGATTTTTCCACGCCCGCTTCGGCCGCGTAAAAAGCCACCGTGGCCTTATCCAGCTGAACGGACTGCAAAAACTCGTTTAAAATCAAACGGCTGGTGGCGGTGGAAACGGCGATAATCCCGCTCATGATGAGCATGGCCAAAAGCAAAGTGTTGCCCGTTTGAACGCCAAATTTTTTAAAAAATAAAATCATATATTACCTAAAATATTTTCTGGGAGTGATGGTGGTCTGAAAAACGGAAATTTTTTCTTCTTTAAGCTCCGGATGCAAACTTTTGATCTTCATAATAATGGTTATCAACGGCTGGTCATGGCTGTAATAAACCGGCGGCTCCAACAACTGATTAAGCGCAAAGGGATTTTCGGCCGGGGTAATATAAAATCTCAAATCCTCAACGGATAAGCCTTCCGGGGTAACGTCGTAATAAATCCCGGCTTCGCACATGGCCGCGCCTTTGCAGAACTGAACCGACCAGCGGTCCGGGTTCTGCCGGAAAATCCTCCTAAAGCGGATGGGCTCGTTATTAACGTCAATCAAAGCCAGCTCCGTCTGCCATTTTTGAACGTCCTCGGGCTCAAACAAGGGGCTGGGGTAACCGCCGTAAGCGTAATCAATCACGTCCATCCTAACTTCTCTGGCCATAATCTCCAGAGTGTAACGGGCGTCGGAAATCACCCGTTCAATGTTGGCCGTCCTTTTTTGAACGCGGTGGCTCTGGGCGAAAATATTAACCGAATAAACCGTGGCAATGCCGAACAGGCTCATGGCAATCATCATTTCTATCAAAGTAAACCCGAGGCTATTTTTAAACCTCTTAAAAATCAGAGACTTTTTTCCTAAATCTTTATTTCCAGTCATATAATTCATCAATGATGGTTAGCTCCCCGCTGGCGCCGGGCTGTTCCCAGGCAACCGCGCTTTCCAGCTGCCAGCCTATCGGCTGCCCATAGCCGCTGGTAGCGCAAAACTGGCCGTCGGGCAAAACCACCTCCAAAGAAGTGGCGGCCAGCCAGCAAATCTCCCGCTTCTTTAACAGCCGCTTATAAACCGTAGTCTGATAATCGGCCGTCTGCTGATGAGTATAAGTGCTGGTTTCGTTATCCAGATACAGGCGGCAATCTTCGCCGCAATCCGCGAGTTCCGCGTCCCGGACTGCCAGCTGCCAGGCCAAAGTCTCGGGATTAAAATCAACCAGATACCGGAATTCTTCAGCCGTAAAAACTCCCTGGTCCCAGAAATTGGCGTTAAGCCAGTTGGCGTCGCGTTTCTGCCTGATAACCTCAATCGCTTCCCTGGCCAAATTGGCCGCGATTAAACGATGCTCGCTGTTTAAGGCCAGACCCAAATTGTAAGAGGTAAGGTAAACCCCGCCGATCACGCCGGTAATGATAACGCCCAAAGCGACAATCACTTCCATTAAGGCAATGCCTTTTTTATTTAGCTGCGGCATATTGATTAATTTGGGAGGTTAATTAATTCGGCCGAAACTTTGCCCGTAAATTTGTAAACGCTGATTTTGCCCGCCTGCTCGTTTAATTTTTCGCTTGCCAGCACGATGGTTGAAGAAGCCGCCAAGGCGTCGTTAAAATAAATATCGGGCTTGGGCGGCTTAAAGACGATGGTTAAATCGGCCGTGGGCTGGTCGTTAAACAGCAGTTCGTCCAGGGTGATGCTGCCGGGCAGCTGGACCGTTTCCAGAACCGCGTCGTCTCCGGGCTGGGCCTGAAACTGTTCGTCGCCGTTGTCGCGAAACAGGACGTACTGGCTGTTATTAGTCAGGTTAAAATAAACGCCAAAACCGCCGACCGGCTCTATTTCTTCCGCCACGCTGCCGGATAATGTCTGGGTTTGAATCTTTTTGATGTCGCCGGCCAGATTTTCGGCGGCCAATAAAAGCTCCGACCGGTTATCGCCCTTGCGGAAATTGGCTAAAGAAGCGGCATAGACCAAAACAAAAATCGCTACCACCACCGTCATTTCCACCAGGGTAAACCCTTTATTTATTTTTAATTTCTTAATCATCAATCATTAATCATCAATTATCAGTCGTCAACCTTAAAACCCCAAATACCATCTAATAATCCCCTCCGACCACAACAGCGAGATGATGGCGGTAAAAGACAGAAAGGTCCCGAAAGGCATTTCCGATTTCCAGCGCTTCTTTTTTAGAGCCACCAGGCACAAACCGACAACCGAACCTAAAACGTAGGCCAAAAGCAAAGCCGGTAAAACTTCGGGCCAGCCCAGCATAGCACCAACCACCAGGCCCAGGCGGATGTCGCCCCCGCCAATCCACTTGCCTTTGGAAACAATAAACTGCAGCAGAAAAAAACCGGCCACCACGGCGGCGGCGAACAACATATTTAAAACGGACTTCCCCAATAAAAAATTAAACAACAAAGCCGCGGCCAAGGCGGGCAAGCTCACTTTATCCAAAATCAGATAATATCTTAAATCATAAACCAGAATAACGGTCAAAAAACAGGCCAAGACCAAAAAGACGGCCAATTGGGGCCATTGGCTTAAGCCGCCTCCGGCCAAGTATTTAAAATAGCCGGCCAAAAAAACCAGACCCGTAAAAAGTTCCACCGCCGGATACTGCCAGGAAATCGCCTGCCGGCAATAACGGCATTTGGCCTTTAAAAAAACAAAGGAAAAAATCGGAATTAAATCCCAGAAACCGAGCGGCCGGGCGCAAGCCGGGCATTTGGAACGGCCCTTAATGAATTGCTCGCCCGCTTTTAGCCTGAAAATAACGGCATTTAAAAAGCTGCCGCAGATAAGACCCAGGATAAATATTAAAACGGCTGTCATAACTTAATTTTACGCTATTTTCCGGCTTTTTTCAATTCAAACCCATTAAAACCAAAGCGACGGGGTAAACCCGTCGCCTAAACCAATAGTCGCCTAAACCAATAGGGGTAATTAACAATTTCTCCCTAAATTGCCGGGTCCTAATTAATAACCGACGATTTTATACCGTCGGCTTAAAAAAACAAAACTTACTAAAAACTCTATTGAGTATTGGTATAGCCCAGACAAAAAGTACTGCCCGTTCTGTCGCTGCCCACGCCGGCCGCGTCAATGCCGGCAGCGGCGCCGTCGCCGCAATCAATGGCCGCCACGCCGCCGTTGACCAGATAAGAGCCGCCGATTTCCTTGCCGGAATAAACGCAGTTGGCCGCGGCGTATTGGCCGACTCCACCGCCGACGGCCACGGCCGCGTCAACGTCGTTTCTGAC
>DATDUR010000078.1:0-2190 GCA_035290305.1 Patescibacteria group bacterium | reverse complement strand
ACCCGGTCAATCACTTGGGGATCAATCAGCGGACAATCGCCCGTTACCCTGATAATGACTCCGTAGGCGGGATATTTTAACGAACAGCGGTAATAACGGTCTAAAACGTCTTCTTCCGAACCCCTGAAACAGTCAATTTTTTTCCGGCGGCACCAATCCTCAATTTTATCATTGGCCCGATTAGCGCCGGTGGCCACCACGATTTTATCAATCTTTTTTGATTGTTTCAATCTGTTGATTTCATGCTCCAGCAAGGGCACGCCGTTCACGGTCATTAAAACCTTGCCCGGCAGCCTGGTGGAACCCAGGCGGGCCTGAACGATGCAGAGTTTTTTTATCTGGTCAGACATATTTTTAAAACTTTAGCGGCCGTTTTAACGTCATTAAAGGCGGCCCGCTTTTTGTTTAAACAGTCAAAATAATATTTAACCTCGTCAAGATAAACCTCATTAAAATCAAAATTTTTAACGACCAACAATTTTTTGGCGGTTTTATTATCCTTAAACCAAACGATGTTATCGTTAAAATCCCACCACAGACTGCCCCGTTCACCGACCACCCGGCAGTTCCTGGTGTAGTTTTTTTGAAGATAGTCGCACTTGACCGAGCCTAAAACGCCATTTTTAAACTTAAACGAAGCCAGGCAAATGTCCTCTGTTTCAATTTTTAAATCACTTACCTTGCCAACGACAAATTTTGACTGTTTGACTTCGGAAAAACCGTTCAGCCAGAAAAGCAGGTCAAATTCATGGAGGTCGTCCAGGATAATGCCGCCGCCGGTTTTTTTCCTGGCCGCGTAGTTTTTACGGTAATCCTGATTGGGCCGCCAGTAAGGCAGCCAGTAACCGAATTCATGGCTAAGGCTGTAAACCCGGCCCAGCCGGCCCCGGGTTAAATAATCCTTAATGAATCTTAAACAGGGATGAAACCTCATATTACAACCGACCAGAGTTATTAATTTCTTGTTTTGACAAATGTTAATCAGCTGATTAAGCTTGGATAAATTATGCGACAACGGTTTTTCAATGAATAAATGACAGCCGGCCCTAGCGCACTTTAAAGCGGCGCTAACGTGCTGATTGTTGGGACTGCAGATAAAGGCGACTTTAAACCGCTTTAATTCATTTGGGGATATTTTTTTAACGGTTCGGGATTTTAAATCTTTAACCTTCTCTTTATCAACGTCATAAACGTAAACTTCCCGATAACCCAGTTTGCTTAAATTGCGATAATGCCGCTGGCCGATTGAGCCGAAACCGATAATTAAAATTTTGCTGTTTTTGTTCATAATTTTATAATCAATTCATTAAATAAAATTGGCTTCCGTTCTCACCTGAACGCCCTGGGTGATCAAATAGTTGCGGGCCTTGATGACGCTTTGGTCCGTAAAATGAAGGATGCTGGCCAAAGCCGCCGCCGAAGCGCCGCAGTCTTCAATGGCTATTTTTAAATCTTCCAGACTGCCCACTCCCCCGTTGGCAATAACCGGTATGTCAACCAAATCCGCCACCCGCTTTAAAACTTCAAAGTCATAGCCGGTTCTGGCGCCTTCTTTATCAATGTTGGTTAAAAGTATTTCACCGGCGCCGAGTTCCCAAACTTTTTCGGCCCAGGCAATCGGTTCCAAACCGGTGGCTTTGCTGCCGCTGCGCGTATAAACTTCGTTCTGCCCCTGGTTATTCTTTTTATAATCAATGGAAACCACGACGCACTGCTTGCCGAATTTTTGGGCGGCTTCGGTAATAAATTCAGGATTTTCAACAACGGCGGTATTAACGCAGACCTTGTCGGCTCCGGCCCGCAGCAGTTTGTGAATATCCGCTATCGTTCTGATGCCGCCGCCGACAGTTAAAGGCATAAAGCATTCATCGGCCATCGCCTTAACCATTTCTATTAATATTTCCCGGCCTTCGGTTGAAGCGGTGATGTCCAGAAAAATCAGTTCATCGGCGCCCTGGGCATCGTAAACCTTGGCGTTGGTAACAGGATGGCCGACATCGCGGTGGTTTTTGAAATTAACCCCCTTGACGCAGCGGCCGTCTTTTAACAGTAAACAGGGAATGATGCGTTTTATAATCATACGGAAGTCGGTTGCCAATTGATAAAATTCTGTAAAAGCTTTAAACCATAAAGCTGGCTCTTTTCCGGATGAAACTGGGTGGCAAAAATGTTATTCTGCCAAACCGCGGC
>DATDUR010000077.1:0-3077 GCA_035290305.1 Patescibacteria group bacterium | reverse complement strand
TTTATTACGCCACCAGCGAAGGAGTCTTCGCCCAAGCGGAACCGGCGGAAGAAAATTCGGTAGCGGAACCGGGAGCCTCGGAACAGCCGGGCGAAGAGCCGGTTAAGCCGGGCCTGGGCCTGGATTCAGACGGCGACCAATTAACCGACATTGAAGAACTTATTTATCAGACCAATTCAACTCTGGCCGATACCGACGGCGACGGCTACACCGACGCTTCGGAAATTTTAAGTTTTTACGATCCCGTCAAGCCGACCGGACGTTTGATGGATTCCGGTTTGATTGAAGTTTATCAGAATCCCAATTTTAATTATTCGCTTCTTTATCCCAAGTCCTGGGTGGTTCGTTCGCTTAATACCGACAATAAAGAAATAATTTTTACCTCCAATACCGGCGAAGTGGTGGAAATTTCCGTTCAGGATAATCCTTTGGGCCTTTCGGCCGCCGAGTGGTATCAGCAAAACAATCCCGGAGCCGATTTAACCAAGCTTACCAGCCTGACCATCGACGGTTTTCCGGCCATTCAGACCGCCGACGGACTTAAAACTTATCTGGCGGTGGGTTCCAGCGTTTACAGCATCAGGTATAACATCGGCGCCAGACAGCAAATGAATTTTTACATGACTTACCAGCTGTTCTTAAAGAGTTTTATTTTTCTTCAGCCGAACAGTTAATCAAATGAACGGGGTAGAAGTAAATTATCGCGTCAAGACGGCTCAACGGTATGAGGCCGTTTTTGAAAAGCTGCTCAAAAAATGCGGCCGCCGGCTGAAACTGAAAGATTTTCAGGTTTCGGTGGCCCTGCTTGGGCCTCAAGAGATGAAAACCTTAAATCAAAGATACCGCGGCCGCGCCAAGACCACGGACGTTTTATCCTTTGAGCAGGTAAATGAGATTGTCATTTGTTACGCCGAGGCTGAAAAACAGGCTTGCCAGCTTAAGCATTCCATTAAAAAAGAGCTAAGCAGGCTTTTTGTCCACGGTCTGTTGCATATACTCGGCTTTGACCATCGGCAGGAGAGCGATTATCTGGAGATGGAGAGGCTGGCCGCCGAAATTCTGACTTAACCCGTTGAACATATTTTTTGTTCATTTGTGGAAAAAAAAATTTGTTGTCAAAAAATCTTTTTTTTATTATAATAAAGGCACGCTGGTAAGGCCTGGTCGGCCTTACAGGGAGGCCGGGCATTTTAATAAGTTGCCAAGGAAGCTTTTCGGCAATTTATTGGCGTATTGTTTAAGATTATTTATTAAATTCAATAAAAAATGAGACAAGCGGAGATTGTGACAGGCTTAGACATCGGTTCAAGCAACATCAGAATCGTTGTTTTACAGCAGCAGGACGCGGGCAACTGGCAGATTATCGGCGCCACCGAACGGGCTTCCGAGGGCATGGCCAAAGGCATGGTCACCAATATTGAAGATTTGGTTTCCGCCATTTCCGAAGCTTTGGAACAGGCCGAACGGATGACCGGCCTGCCGGTGGAAAGCGCCGTTATCGGCATTTCCGGAACGCACATCAAAACCCTGGAAAGCAAGGGCGTGGTGGCGGTCGCCAAAGCCGACAAAGAAATCACCGCCGAAGACGTGGCCCGGGCGATTGAGGCGGCCCAAGCCGTGGCCACGCCGGCCAATTACGAAATTCTCCACGTCATTCCCAAAGATTTTACGGTTGACAACCAATCGGGCATCAAGGACCCGGTGGGCATGACCGGCGTGCGGCTGGAGGTTTCCACCCAGATTATCATGGGCCTGTCTTCGCAAATCAAAAATTTAACCAAATGCATTTATCGGGCGGGCATTGACATTGATGATTTGGTTTTTAACGTCTTGGCCTGCACGGAGAGCGTCTTGACCAAACAGCAAAAGGAACTGGGCGTGGCTTTGGTTAATATCGGCAGCCAGACCACCAACCTGATTGTTTACGAAGAAGGCGAAGTTCTGCAGACGGCCGTTTTGCCGGTCGGTTCCAACCATATTACCGCCGACATTACCATCGGTTTAAGAACGGCCATTGAAACCGCCGAAACCATTAAGCTGGAAGTGGTCAACTTAGACGCCAAAAAAATTAGCAGGCGCGACGAGATTGACCTGGCTAAATATTCGGCCGACGAAAAAGAAAGAACCATGATTTCGCTCAAGCACATCTGCGATATCGCCAGAGCCAGGGTAGAAGAGATTTTAGAGCTGGTTAATAAGGAGTTAAAGAAAATCAACCGTGAGGGCCTGCTGCCCTCGGGAGTTATTTTAACCGGCGGCGGTTCCAAACTGGCCGGCTTGGTTGAATTGGCCAAAGAAAAATTCAAACTCCCGGCTTTTGAAGGCCGGCCGCTGGGCGTGGAAGAGAGTCCGGTTGATAAAGTCAACGACCCCGCTTACACCACCGCTTTAGGCCTGGCCATTTGGGGCACGCAAAACGGCGCGCAGAAAGGCCGGGCTCATTTACCCAGTTTTTCTTCGGTGGATGATGTCGTCGGCAAAATGAAAGGCTGGTTCAGGTCATTGTTGCCGTAGCGATTGGAAGCTGGAGGTTGGAAGAGGGAAATTTCCCGCCTTTAACCTCTAACCTCTAATAATATCAATTGATTTATGTCTAAATTTAAAAATATGGAAATTAAACCAGAAGTGGAAACTTTCGCCAAGATAAAAGTCTTGGGCGTGGGCGGTTCGGGCGGTTCGGCCATCAACCGGATGATTAAGTCAAAAATCAGGGGGGTTGATTTTGTGGCCATCAACACCGATGCCCAGGCTTTGAACTCCAACGGCGCTTCCAAGCGGGTTCACATCGGTAAAACCACCACCCGGGGGCTGGGAGCGGGCATGGATCCGGAGCTGGGCGCCCAGTCGGCCGAAGAAAACGAGGAAGACATCAGAAAAGCCATTGACGGCGCCGACATGGTTTTTATCACCACCGGTTTGGGCGGCGGCACCGGTTCCGGAGCTTCGCCGATCGTGGCCGACATCGCCAAGGATGTCGGCGCTTTAACGGTGGCGGTCGTGACCAAGCCGTTCAGTTTTGAAGGGGCGCAGAGAAGAAGCATTGCCGAGCGGGCCTTGGAAAACCTGATTGATAAGGT
>DATDUR010000076.1:0-2144 GCA_035290305.1 Patescibacteria group bacterium | reverse complement strand
ATTAAAAGCGGTATTGTCGGAACTGATCAACAGCTCGGAAAGCAGTTCTTTGATGGTCAGGCTGCCTAAAGTCCGGCTAAAAAGCTCTCCTGACTTGTCATTTTTGTCCTCCTCAAAAACGGCCAGCTGGTCATTAAAACCCCAGTCGCCCTCCTCTTCCTTTTTTAAAACAATCATGGCCAGAGGCAGTTTGGTCAGGCTGGCCGGCCAAATCTTCAAATCCGGATTGATGGAAATATTGGCACCGGTGTTTAAAAACTCAAAATACAAGCTAATCTCCTGGCCCGAAGCTTCCTGAACCAGCTGCTTTAAATCTTCCCTCAAAGGCTGAAAGTTAATGATAAAATGCTCCTGGGGGATAAAATTCCTGGAAATGTCTATGAAAGGATATTCGTTATTGTATCGGCTGTTCAGCCACTTGTGCCTGATGAATAAAAATAAGGAAAAAAAATTGCTTAAGATTAAAAAAATGACCAAAACAATGATAGGCCTTACCGTTATGACCAGCTTTTTATGCATATATTTCTTAGACTATTATACCATTTTCGGGACTTTACTGCATTTTCTTTCTGAAAATTTCCGTTAATTTTTCCGGATTGGCCTTGCCTTTGGTTTCTTTCATGGCCAGTCCGACAAAATATTTCAGCAAAGGCGTCTTGCCGTTTTTATATTCCATCACCTGCCCGGGATTGGCCTTGATGATTTTATCTACCGCTTCCATCAGCTGGCCATCATCATCAACCTGGCCCAAATCCTCTTCGGCCATAATGACCGAGGGGTCGCCGCCGGTTTCGTACATCCGGCGCAGTAATAGCTGGGCCGAGCTGGAATTGACTTTGCGTTCGTACACCAAAGCGATAAACTCGGCAAAATTTTCCGGTGAAATCTTAATGTCCAAAATAGAGTCGCCGGTTTCGTTCAACAGCTTAAACAGTTCGCTCATCAGCCAGCCGGCCACCAGTTTGGTAAGCTTTTTCTTATTCAACTGCCAGATTTCTTCGGAGGTGCCCAAGGGCTCGGACAGCGATTCCAGCCAGGCGCGGGCTTCGGTCATCACCTGCTCAAAATAATCGGCTATGTCCGGACTGTCCGACAAAACTTTGGCCTCATCCGGCGAAACCGCGTATTCCTCAATAAACCGGCGGCGCTTTTCGGCCGGCAGTTCCGGCAAATCGGCTTTGATTTTTTTGATTGCCTCTTCGGTAAAAAGCAAGGGCGGCAAATCCGGCTCCGGAAAATAACGGTAATCGGCCGAGGCTTCCTTGTCGCGCTGTTCAACGGTTTTTAAAAACTTTTCGTCCCAGCCGCGGGTGGCCTCCCTATCGGGCGGCAGGCCCAATTGCCACTGCTCGCTCTGGCGCTTGATTTCGTGACTAAGCGCCCGTTCCACGGACCGAAACGAGTTAAGGTTTTTTATCTCGGTTTTGGGATATAATTTTTCCTCGCCGACCGGACGGAGTGAAATATTGGCGTCGCATCTTAAATGGCCCTTTTCCATGTCCGCTTCGGAGACGTCCAGATACCTGGCTAAAAGACGCAGTTCCTGCAAAAAAACTTTAGCTTCCGCCGGCGAACGGAAATCCGGCCGAGTCACGATTTCCATCAGGGGTGTACCGGCCCGGTTGTAATCAATTAGAGTTTTATCCGGGGAATGAAAATTTTTGGCCGCGTCCTCTTCCAGATGAAGCCGCTCAATGCCGACCCTATGCTCCCCTTCTTTGGTTTTAATCACCAAATGGCCGTCTTCGGCCAAGGGCAGTTCAAACTGGGAAATCTGGTAGCCTTTGGGCAAATCCGGATAAAAATAATTTTTGCGCGCGAAAACCGATTTTTTGTTAATCCGGCAATCTAAAGCCAGGGCCATCATAATGCCGAAAAAAACCGCCTGCCGGTTGGCCGCCGGCAAAGTTCCGGGATGAGCCAGGCAAATCGGACAAACCGTGGCGTTGGGCGGCTGGTTGGCGCCGTCGTTGGAACAATCGCAAAACATCTTAGACTTTGTCTTCAGCTGAATGTGTATTTCCAAACCAATAACCGGTTCAAGTTTCTTCATATGTTATCTTGTGAAGTTATTATTAAAACAGAAGTCCTGCCCCAAATTAATTCATTATTTGCGCCGGAGGCGCATCCCCGCCTGCCGTCGG
>DATDUR010000075.1:0-3597 GCA_035290305.1 Patescibacteria group bacterium | reverse complement strand
AATATACGTATACCTTCTATTACTAAGTTATACAAAAAAACTAAAAAAGTCAACGAATATTAGAGGAAGTTCCTTGTTATTGCCTGCGCACGGGTGGGTTGGGGCAAGGGCAATATCCTTTTTTGGCGGCGCATTTCGCGAAACGAAATACGAAAAATTGCGGCGGCCCAAGCGAGGGCGGGGCGGAATTCCCCCCAGACCCCCCTTCCGCCCCGCCCAAGCGTTAATGTTCTGCGCCCTAGGGCGCAGTCCTTCTTTCAAAAAAGGTTCGTCCTTCGTCTAATAGTTCCGACCATTTTATTTATATTTCAATAAACCAACCATGTTAATCGGCATGATGCTACATGAACCAATAATGTTTATCGCCTGGCTGGTGGCGATTTTTTACGGCATTACCGTTCATGAGTTTGCCCATGCTTGGGCGGCCGTTATCCAGGGCGATGAAACTCCCAGACTGATGGGCCGGCTTACTTTAAACCCTTTGGCCCACCTGGATTTAATCGGACTGTTAATGCTGGTCTTTGCCGGTTTTGGCTGGGGCAAGCCGGTCCAGATCAATCCCTTTAATTTAAGAAACGGCAAGATGAGCGACAATCTGGTTTCTTTGGCCGGCATCTTTTTCAACGTCCTAAGCGTCATTGTTTTCGTGATAGTCTTTAAGATTTTGGTCGGCCTGGGAACTTTGGGGCCGGACAATCTGCTGGTCAACTTCCTGTTTATGCTGATTATGATAAACGTGATTCTGGCCGTTTTTAATCTGATTCCCATTCCGCCTTTGGACGGACATCATGTTTTATTCAATTTCCTGCCGGACAGTTGTAACGAATTTAAGGCCAGGTTTGCCCAAAACGGGCCTTTTATTTTATTGATGCTGATTATTGCCGATAATTTTTTGGGCATTAACGTTTTCGGAGGCATTTTCAATTTCTTTTTGAATTTTGTCTATGGTCTTTTGTGAAGGCTCGGGTTGACAGATTTTTGGGCCTTTGCTATACTCTTGACGAGTTGATAAATCCAGCACCTTCACTGTAGGATATTAAACCCTGCAAGAAGGATTATCTATACGTTTATCTTCACCAAGTCGGTGGGATATTCTATAAGGCGCTGGATAAACAAAGCAATTTTTGATAAAAGTGAATAGGTTTATGAGGGAATAACAGTACTTCATAAACAACGGCTGATAACACGTCAATTTACCCATTTTTAGCAAAAAATGTTGACCTGTTATCTTTTTTGTTTAATAGGCCGTTTAATACAATAGACAAATAACCAATAATCAATATTATGCCAACAATCAACCAATTAATCAGAAAACCGAGAAAGTCTTCCAAAAGGAAGCCGAAAACTCCGGCTTTGAGGTTAAGACAAAACACTTTAAGAAGGAAAAAAAGAGAGGAGCGAAAAGGTTCCCCGTTTAAGCGCGGGGTTTGCGTCAAGGTAACCACCACCACGCCCAAAAAACCTAACTCGGCTTTGCGGAAAATCGCCAGAGTCCGCTTGTCCAACGGCACGGAAGTGACCGCTTACATTCCGGGCGTGGGCCATAATCTGCAGGAGCACTCCATCGTGATGATTCGGGGCGGCAGGGTCAAAGACTTGGCCGGCGTCCGTTATCACGTGGTCCGCGGCCGCTACGACGCCCAGGGCGTGGCCGGCAGAAAACAGAGCCGGTCGCTTTACGGCGCCAAAAAAGAGAAGGCTAAGAAATAATCCATTAATTTATGAGAGGCAAACAATCGCCAAAAAGAAAAATCGCTCCGGATCCTAAATTCAACAGCGTTAACATCGCCAAATTTATCAATTACATCATGAGCCGCGGCAAAAAGACCACGGCCCAGGCCATCGTTTACGGCGCTTTGGAGATAATTTCGGAAAAAACCAAGAGCGACGCCCTGCAGGTTTTTGAAGAGGCCGTTCGGAACGTTTCCCCCAACGTGGAAGTTAGGGGCCGGAGAATCGGCGGCGCCAATTATCAGATTCCGGTGCCGGTAGCCGGCGGACGCCGGCTGGCTTTGGCTTACCGCTGGATTATCGCGGCCGCCCAGGGCCGCAAAGGCAAACCGATGTCCCAAAAGCTGGCCGAGGAACTGCTGTCGGCGGCCAAGGGAGAAGGCGACGCGGTCAAGAAACGGGAAGACACGCACCGCATGGCCGAGGCCAACAAGGCTTTCGCCCACTTCGCTTAAATTAAATAAACAAATAACCTAATAATCCCCGCCTCGTGCCAAAGGCAGATAAGCCTATGGCTTAAAAGGCGGGTCCGCCTATGGCGGAAAATAATCTATTAATTATTATGGCACGAGCATTTCCCGTAGACAAGTACAGAAACATCGGCATTATCGCCCACATTGACGCCGGCAAAACCACGGTTACCGAGCGCATTTTGTTTTACACCGGCAAGAAGCACAAAATCGGCGAGGTACACGAAGGCAAGGCTGAAATGGACTGGATGGAACAGGAGCAGGAAAGGGGCATTACCATCACTTCCGCCGCCACCACCTGTTTTTGGCAGGATTGCCGCATCAACATCATTGACACCCCCGGACACATTGATTTTACCGCCGAAGTCCAAAGGTCATTGCGTGTTTTGGACGGCGGCGTGGTGGTTTTTGACGGCGTGGCCGGCGTGGAGCCGCAATCCGAAACCGTCTGGCATCAGGCCGACAAGTTTCACGTGCCGAAAATCGCTTTTGTCAACAAAATGGACAGAATGGGAGCTGATTTTTATAAGGATTTGGACTCCATTCATAATCGTTTAACCAAAAACGCCCATCCCATTCAGCTACCCATCGGCGCGGCCGAAACTTTTTTGGGCCTGGTGGATTTGTTCAAACGCAAAGCTTATTTTTATAAAGACGACTTGGGCAAGGAGGTTGAGGAAACGGACGTGCCCGAGGACATGAAAGCCAAGATGGAGGAATACCGCGACAGCCTGCTGGAAGCGGTCTCGGCCACCGATGAAAATTTAATGAATAAATATCTGGCCGGCGAAGAGATTGCCGAAGCTGAATTCAAGGCCGCTTTAAGAAGGGCCGTTATCGCCAACGAAATCGTGCCGGTGTTATGCGGCTCGGCCTTAAAAAACAAGGGCGTGCAAAAAATGCTGGATGCCGTTTGCGATTACCTGCCGTCGCCCGTGGAAGTGCCCGAACTTAAGGGTTTTGACCCCGACGACGAAGAAAAAACCATTATCCGCAAGCCGGACGATAGCGAACCTTTTACCGCTTTGGCTTTTAAGATTGCCACCGACCCTTACGTGGGCAAGCTGGTTTTTTTCCGGGTTTATTCAGGCGTCTTAAAATCAGGTTCTTACGTTTATAATTCTTCCAGCGATAAAAAAGAAAGAATCGGCCGCATTTTAATGATGCACGCCAATCACCGCGAAGAAGTTGACGAAGTTTACGCCGGCGATATTGCCGCGGCCGTCGGCCTTAAAGAAACCAGCACCGGCCACACTCTCTGCGACGAAAATCAGCCGGTCGTCTTGGAGTCAATCTCTTTCCCGGACCCGGTTATTTCCATCGCCATTGAGCCCAAAACCAAACAGGACCAGGAAAAGATGGGCATGGCTTTGCAGAAGCTGATGGAAGAAGACCC
>DATDUR010000074.1:0-7563 GCA_035290305.1 Patescibacteria group bacterium | reverse complement strand
ATGATATTTATCTACCTGCAAATACCATTGAAATCTTAAAGAACGGTCATATTTAGCTGTTTGCATAGAAACCTTGGTTAATAGTTAACAGGTGTCACCCCTAACTATACCAAGTGTTACCCCTAGGTGTTAACTGTACACTAATTAGTCTAAATCACCGGTTTGTGGTATAATTTACCCTGCTTAATTATGGCTTCTAGAGGCGGAAAATCAATCGGCGGCCGGCTTTTGTCCTCCAGGACGTTGTTTTTTATCAGCCTTTTCATCTTAATCTTTTTTTCCTTTAATCTGGCCAAGGAATTAATCAACCGGAAGGATTTGCAGAACGACATTGATAAGCTGCAGTCGGAAATGGACGGCCTGGCGGGCAAAAATACGGAGCTTACCAGTTTAATAGATTATTTTAAGAGTTTGGATTTCGTGGAGAACGAAGCCAGGACCAAGTTGAATTTAAGAAAGCCGGGCGAGAAAATCATTATCGTGCCGGAAGCGGGAGAAACGCCGGGCCTTCAGGCCAAGGCTCAAAAATTGTCTCTGGAAAACAACGGCGAGGGCAATCCTCAAAAGTGGTGGAATTATTTTTTTGAAAATCAATACTAATGACAATCACAGAAGAAAAAATTTCCCCGGCTTTGGTTAAAAACAAAAAATCAAAATCAGAAATTAAAACAAAATTTTTGATTAAGACAATAATTATTTTTATTGTTTTTTTGTTTATTCTGGCAACCGCGGGCATTTATCTGGGCGGCTGGAAAAGCCAACCGGCCCGGGCTTTAAGCCGCGTCATTTTTTATCCGGCCGCTTACGTCAACGGCCAGGTTATTTACGTTCATGATTACCTTGACGACCTGAACGCTCTGGAAAGATATTATTTAAGGCAGGGGACGGCTTTTGAGGCAGACGATTTAAAACAGCAGGTGATTGACAGCCTGACTGAAAAAAAAGTTCTGGAGCAACTGGCTTTAAACGCCGATATTCAGGTTAGCGACGAAGAGCTTAAGCAGCAGCTGGATTATTTGTCAGCCTCCAAAGAGGGCGGTGAGAATCCGGCCGATTTAATCAAAGAATTGTACAACTGGATGCCGGAACAGTACCTGGAAAAAGTTTTACAGCCTTTAATGCTGGCTCAAAAATTGGAGGAGAATTATTATCAAACCGTCAGCCAGTCGGCGGATTTAAAAGAGGCTCTGGCCGGTTATTTAGCGGAAATCAAAGATAATCCGGCGCGGTTTGAGGAAATCGCCTCATCGATCAACGATGACGACACCGGTTTAGCCGGCGGCGATTTGGGTTGGTTTACCATCGGGGACACCGTGCCGGAATTTGAACTGCAGCTTTTGGAGATGTCCGTCGGCGAAGTGAGCGAAGTGGTGGAAACCAGATACGGCCTGCACATTATTAAACTTAAGGACAAAGTGGTTAGTGAAGACGGCACGGTTAATTTTAACGCGGCGCACGTTTTTAAAGCCAGAACCGACAACTTCGGTGATTATCTGGATGAACAAATAAAAAAAGCCAAGGTCATCAGCTTGATTAAGATATAATCAGTAAAAAGTAATCAGGGATAAGATTGGAGCCAGGAGTGGGATTCGAACCCACGACCTCTGCTTTACGAAAGCATTGCTCTAGCCAACTGAGCTATCCTGGCTAAATATATTTGTAAACTGTCCGCCTATGGCGGAAAATAATAAATAAGCAAATATCCTATTGCAAGCTGGAGCGAGATGGGGGAATTGAACCCCCGCCTTAAGCTTGGGAAGCTTACGTACTACCGTTATACTAATCTCGCTTGTATCCTTGCTTGCCCGCCTAAGCCGCGAGCGCACCCGCCGATTCGGCGGGGAAGCGAGAGGCGTTGGCGGGGGAAGGACATATTCTACCCTACACCCGCGGGGATATTCACTTAATTCCAGATAATAATTATAGTATAATTAGTAAAATATGCAATTCAGATATTTTTTAACAATTTTTTTTAGTTTTTTAATATTTTTTCCGTCAATTGTCAAGGCGGAGAGCCGGCATTACGAGGTTGGCCAGGTTTCTTCAGGATTGGTTTTTACCAGTACCGACGGAACTTTTGAGCTAAAGTCAGACGAAATTTTTAGCCGGCCGCTTGACGTTTATTTTTTTAAGAAGAACGCCGACGTTTTGAAAAGTCAGCTTAATCCTTTAAGCGACATTTACGAATATTACGTTTATGCCGATGAGGCCGGCGGGCAGACTGAATTCACCGTAACGCTTCATTATCAGGGCGATTACGCCCCAGCCAAAACGGTTTATTATTATGATTACGCCGATAAAATCTGGAAGCTGGCGTCAACGGCGGCCTTTTTGAACAATTTAACGTTTAAAATCAAAGGACAGAAAAATCGGTTGGCGATGGTCGGGGCCAATCTTCATCAGGCCACCGCCGGTTCCGGGGAAAAGCGGAAGCTTTCCGAAATTTATTCTTTTAACCTTAAGGCCCCCGATAATCAGGTTCAGTATGAAGAAGTTTGCCGGCCCTATTTAACGGCCGAACTCTCGGCTAATAAAGGCGCCGCCGCCGACATAAAAAAATTGCAGATTTTTTTGAATAAGTACGAGGGTTTCGCCGACTTGCCCTTAACCGGTTATTTCGGCAACTTAACTCATAACGCGGTCGTCAAATTTCAGGAAAAATACGCCAAAGACATTTTACGGCCCTGGGGACTCTCGCGCGGCACTGGCCTGGTTAAAAAGACAACTTTGGATAAAATCAACGAACTGCATTGTCAATATGAAAAGCAAAAAACTTATCAGATAACTTTAAGCTACGAACTTACCAATAAACAGGCCAAAAGCATTTATTCGTTGGATGAGCAGGGCGAGTGGCGGCGGCTGGAATCTTTTGACAATCAAAAGACCAAGCGGGTTAAAGCCAATCTTGAATCAACCAGCGCTCAAGTGGCCGTGTTTGAAGAAGCGGACGAATGGGTGGGCGAGGCCAGCTGGTATGGCTACCAAGGCGGTTACTTTGCCGCTTCGCGGGATTTTGCCAAAGGCGCCAGAATCAAAGTGACTAACCAGTCCGACGGAGAAAATCAGGGCAAATCGGTTATCGTGACAATTAACGATTATGGCCCCGAGCTCTGGACCGGCCGGATTATTGATTTGGACAAGGTGGCTTTTGAGGCCATCGGCAATTTAAAAGGAGGGGTAATGCCCGTGAGAATTGAAGTGGTTAACAATTAAGGATTTCCGCCCAAGGCGGACCAGCCTCTGGCTGGAAGGATTAAGGATTAATGATTAAATTTCATCAGGTTTCAAAATATTACAAGCCGGATACCGTGGCTTTAAACAAGGTAAGCCTTGAAATTAAGCCCGGCGAGTTTGTTTCCATTGTCGGCCAGAGCGGCACCGGTAAAACCACGGTGATAAGATTATTAATTGCCGAAGAAAAGCCTTCCGAAGGCCGCATCATGATTGGCGGCTGGGACATAACCGACATCAAGGAAAGGGAGGTGCCGTATTTAAGAAGGCAGATTGGCGTGGTTTTTCAGGACTTTAAGCTGTTGAAGAAAAAGACGGTTTTTGAAAACGTGGCTTTTGCTTTAGAGACCTGCGGCGCGCCCAGCGGCAAAATTGAGCATATCGTGCCCCAGGTGATTAAGATTGTCGGCCTGGAGGGCAAAGAGGGCCGGTATCCTTACCAGTTGTCCGGCGGGGAACAGCAGCGGGTGGTGATTGCCCGGTCGCTGGTTCATAAGCCTAAACTGCTGGTGGCCGACGAACCGACCGGCAATCTGGATTCCATCAACGCCAGGGAGATTATTGATTTATTAAAAAAGATAAACGATCTGGGTACGACCGTCATTCTGGTAACCCACGACCGCGACGTGGTCAACAGTTTAAAAAGACGGGTAATTACCCTGGATCAGGGCGAGATAATAAGCGACCAGAGCAAAGGCAGATACGTTCTATAATTTCCAATTATAAATTTCCAATTTTCAATTAATTTTTAATTCCTAATTTTTAAACCATGTTTTTACTTGAATTCGGACGAGTCCTAAAATTCGCCGGCCAGAGTTTCTTAAGGAATTTTTGGCTGTCCGTCGCTACCATTACCATAGTCATTCTGGCGCTTTTTTCCGTGAGTTCGGTCTTGATTTTTAACTTTATGACCGGGCATGTTTTAAGCGTGGTGGAGGCCAAAACCGATGTTTACATTGATTTGACCGGCGAGGCCAGCGAAGAGCAGGCTGCGGTTCTGGTTGATGAACTAAAAAAGCTTTCGGCCGTCAAAGAGGTGGAATTCATCAATCCGGAAGCGACCCTGGAAAACTTCAGACAACGGCATCAGGACAATCCTTTAATCATCCAATCTTTGGACGCTCTGGAAACCAACCCTTTTCTGGGCAGCCTCCGGCTTAACGTTTACAAAATTGAAGATTTTCCCGTTATTTTAGCCGAACTTTCCAAAAAGGAATACTCGCAGTTTCTGGACATTGAAGACAAGGAATTTACCGATTCCAAAATTTTGGTTCAGGGTATTTCCGAATATTCAGCCAAGATTCAGCGGGCCGGCCTGTTCGTCAGTTTGCTGTTCGTCCTTATTTCCATTCTGGTCGTCTTTAATACCATTCAGGTGGGCATTTACACCCATCGCGAGGAAATCGGCATCATGAAGCTGGTCGGCGCTTCCAACAGTTTTATCCGCTCGCCGTTTTTGATTGAAGGCATCGTTTACAGTTTTATTTCCATAATTATTTTAACCGCCATCCTGTTTCCCGTTCTGGCTTTTCTCCAGCCGTACGTGGACGGCTTTTTTAAAGAATACAGCACTAGCCTGGTTTCTTTAATGACCCGTAACATTTTTAAGGTAGTGGGCGTTCAACTACTGGTGGCCGTAGTCATTACCGTGGCCAGCAGTTACATTGCCGTTAGAAAATATTTAAAAGTTTAATAAATAAAAACCGTTCTTTTTAAAAAATAAAAACGGTTTTTATTTCTAAAATTATTTTTTAGCGGCGATACTGACGAATTTAGCCGGTTTTAAACTGCCGTCAAAACGCCTGATTTTCCGGGAGGTGAATTTTACCAGACCGTTGCTCGTGGCAAACAAAGTGTCGTCTTTGCCCTTTTTGACGTTTTGTCCGGCTCTGACTTTAGAGCCTCTTTGTCGGACAATGACCATGCCGGCCTTAACCTGCTCCCCGTCGTGTTTCTTGATGCCTAATCTTTTTGATTTGGAATCCCGGCCCAAACTTGTGGAGCCGCCTGATTTCTTATGTGCCATAAATTATTTGTTTATTTAGTTGCTTGGTTCGGGAATTATAATATAATTTTTTATAAATAATGTCAACAAAATATGTTAATCGGACATTTGCCCGCGGGCTATTTTACCACCAAATTCCTTTTAAAAAGGCTTAAAGCGCCTTTATCCAAATGGTGGTTTTTGGTTGGTTTAATCGCGGCCATTCTGCCTGATTTTGACATTGCTTACTGGGTGATTTTTGGCAGGCCGGGGGATAGCCATCGTAATTATTTCAGCAATTACCCGTTTATTTACTTGACAACATTAATTTTATGTGTTTTAATATACTTAGTTATACGAAAAAAGTGGTTTAAATACGGTATAATTGTGGTTTTTGCCAATATTTTCGTTCATTTTTTTCTGGATACTTTTTTCGTAGGCATTAAATGGCTTTGGCCGTTTTACGGCAAGCTACTCGGCGTTTATAACGTCAATTTTACGGAGGGCCTGCTGGTGGATAACTATTTCCATCACTGGCTGTGGTACGCGGAAATTGCCTTATGGATTCTGGCGATTATCTCGGTCGTTATTTCTTACAGAAAAGGGGAGATGAGGGATTAAACCAAATTTTCAATTTTTAATTTTCAATTTTAATTTATGATTCAACCTGAAAAATTAACTTACAAATCACAGGAAGCCCTGCAAAAAGCTTTTAGCTTGGCGCAGGAGCGCGACCATCAGCAAATAGACGTGGTTCATCTGATGGCGGCTTTGGTTTCCCAGAAAGACAGCCTGGTGGTTTCCATTTTAAAGAAGCTGGATGTTTCGGTGGCCGAGCTGGAAAGCCAGTTAAACGGCGAGTTAAGACGGATTCCGGAAGTTATCGGCGCCGTCGGCCAGCAGTATCTGTCCAATGAGCTGAATCAGGTTTTAAACCAGTCCGATAAAATCGCCGGTTCTCTCAAAGACGAATACATCACCACCGAACATTTGTTCCTGGCCGTGATGGAAGTTCAGTCGGAAGTTCAGAAAATTTTAAAATCTTTAGGTTTAAAAACGTCCGAACTGGAAAAAGTTTTACAGGAAATCAGAGGCTCGCAGAAAGTTACCGACCAGGACGCGGAAAGCAAATATCAGGCTTTGGAAAAATATTCCCAGAATTTAACTCATCTGGCCCGGACCGGCAAGCTGGATCCGGTTATCGGCCGCGAAGCGGAAATCAGAAGAATCATGCAGGTTCTCTCCCGCCGGACCAAAAACAATCCGGTTTTAATCGGCGAACCCGGCACGGGCAAGACGGCCATCGTGGAAGGCCTGGCCCAGCGCATCGTGGCCGGCGACGTGCCGGAAACTTTAAAAAACAAGGAAGTGATGGCTTTGGACATCGGTTCGCTGTTAGCCGGTTCCAAATACCGCGGCGAATTTGAAGACCGGCTCAAGGCGGTGCTTAAAGAAATAGAGGCCGCGGCCGGTAAAATCATTGTTTTTATAGACGAACTTCATGCCATTGTCGGCGCTGGCGGAGCCGAGGGAGCGGTTGACGCTTCCAACATGCTAAAGCCGGCTCTGGCCCGGGGCACACTTCACGCCATCGGCGCCACCACCCTCAAAGAATACCAGAAATACATTGAGAAAGACGCCGCTTTGGAACGCCGGTTTCAACCGGTTTATGTCGGTGAACCTTCAACCGAAGACGCCATTTCCATTTTGCGCGGACTCAAGGAAAAATACGAACTTCACCACGGCGTTAAAATTACCGATGCCGCCTTGATCGCGGCCGTCAAACTGTCGCAAAGATACATTGCCGACAGGTTTTTGCCGGATAAGGCCATTGACCTGATGGATGAGGCCACCTCGGCCATCAGAATGGAAATAGACAGTCTGCCGGCGGAGCTGGATCAGCTTAAACGCCGGCAAACCCAGCTGGAAATTGAACGTGAAGCTTTAAAGAAAGAAACCGACTCCGCTAAAGCTTCGTCGGTTAAAAAAGACAAGGCCTCTAATGAGCGTCTTAAATCTTTGGAAAAAGATTTGGCCGACGTTAAAGAACAGGTTAAGTCTTTGGAAGCTCATTGGAGAAACGAGAAAGATTTGATTACCGAGAGACAAAAAATCAGCGAGCAGATTGATGATTTAAAAATTGAAGCGGAAAAATTTGAACGTGAAGGCCAGCTGGACAGGGTGGCCGAGATTCAGTACGGCCGGATTCCCGAACTGGAAAAGAAATTAAAAGCGGTCGGTAAAAAATTGGATAACGTTCAAAAAGATAAGCAAATTTTAAAAGAAGAAGTGACCGAAGAAGATATTGCGGCCGTGGTGGCCCGCTGGACCGGCATCCCGGTTTCCAA
>DATDUR010000073.1:0-5190 GCA_035290305.1 Patescibacteria group bacterium | reverse complement strand
CCCCCGCCGATGGCGAGCAGACAGTCAATATCATGTTTTTTAATTTTGTCGGCAATCAGGGCTGGCCCGTTTTCCAGTTTAAAAGGGTTGGTTCGGGAGGACATTAAAAAAGTGCCGCCCCGTTCTTTGATTGATTCTATGTCCAGGCCGGTCAGGTCGATTATTTTATGGTCTTCAATCAGCGAGGCCCAGCCGTTTAAGCCGCCCAAGATTTTATAACCCTCCTTTTTGGCCTTGGTAATGGCGCCATAGAGGGTGGCGTTCAAGGCCTGGGCCAGGCCGCCGCCGGTTAAGATTAAAATGGTTTTTTTATTTTTCATATACCAGGCTGGATTTTACCGGCTCTATTCAGAAAAGTCAATCCCATAATATCAATGAATATTTTATTTGTCAATAAAATTATTGACAAAATATACGTATCTTTTTAGCTAAAAATAGGTTATTTAGCAATATTGTTAAAAAATTGTTGATAACTATTTGACAAATGTTTTAAACCTTATATAATGAGATTCAGTTAATAAATCATAAGAATATGGAGATTAACCAATTGTTGGAGCAATTCGGGCTATCGGACAAAGAAATCAAAGTTTATTTGGTTTTATTGGAGCTGGGCTCGGCTTCGGTCAGAAAACTGGCGGATAAAAGCAATATTAACCGGGGCACCGTTTATGATGTTTTAAAAGATTTAAAGGAGCTGGGTTTGGTGGCTTATTATCACAAGTCAACCAAGCAGTTCTTTACGGCCGAAGACCCGGCCCGTTTGGTTGACGTTTTGGAGAATCGGGTCCAGAATTTGGAAAAAACAAAAACCGAAATCAGCGCGATTATTCCGGAATTAAAATCGTTGCAGGCCAAGGCGGGCAACAGGCCGGTGGTCAAATATTATGAGGATTACAGCGGCCTCAAAACGATTTTAAACGACGTTTTGGCCGGCGCCGGCAAAGCTTACCGCGTTTTTTCGTCTTCAACCATCAAGCCGTTTATTTACAAAGCTTTCCCGGGCTTTACCAAACGGCGGATTAAAAACCGAATTGCCGTTTTATCCATCGCCATCGGCCATGGCGGCACCAAGGCCGAGCTGGCCGAAACCAAATGCTTAACCGTTAAGGAAGGCTCTCCCACTTACACTTTGATTTACGCCGGCAAGGTGGCGATGATTTCCGTTAATTCGCAAAATCAGCCTTTGGGCTTGATTATTGAAGACGCGGCCATTTATCAGACTCAAAAACAGCTGTTTGATTTTATCTGGCAATCTTTGAAGTAATAAAAAAATTTTAATCTTTCCTTAATCATCATTTATGTGTGGCATCATCGGTTACATCGGTAAAAAAAACAGCCTGCCGATTTTATTGGCGGGTTTAAAGAGGATGGAATATCGCGGCTATGACAGCGCCGGCGTGGCCATGCTGGCGGAGGGTGAACTGCGGGTGATTAAAAAGGCAGGCAAGCTGGATAATTTAAAAAATGCTCTGGCGGGCCGTAAAATCCAGTCTTTCGTTGGCCTGGGCCACATCCGTTGGGCGACTCACGGCGTGCCCAACGACCTTAACGCCCATCCGCACGTTGACTGCCGCGGCAATTTGGCCATTGTTCATAACGGCATCGTGGAAAATATGAACGAACTTAAGGAGCAGCTGGCGAGCCGGGGGCATCAGTTTAAAACCCAGACCGACAGCGAGTTAATCGCCCATCTTATTGAGGAAGCTTATCACGGCGATAATCTGGCGGAGGCCGTGATGACGGCTTTGAAAAAAATCACAGGCACTTACGGGCTGGCCGTTTTAGCCAAAAGCGAACCGGATAAAATAGTGGCCGCCCGGTTGAGCAGCCCGCTGGTTTTGGGGCTGTTAAAAGACGATTCTTATTTAGTCGCTTCCGACGTTACGGCCCTGCTGCCTTTTACCAAGCAGGTGATTTATCTGGAGGACGGCGAGGTGGCGGAAATTTCCCGCAACGGTTATCAAATTCATCATTTGGCCGATAACGAAAACCGCGTTCGCCCTTGGCAGCAGGTTGACTGGGATTTGGCCGAAGCGGAAAAAGAAGGTTTTGACCACTTTATGCTCAAGGAAATTTTTGACGAGCCCAAAGCGATTGCCGACAGCCTGCGCGGCCGGCTGGTGGTTAAAGACGGCAACGTTAAACTGGGCGGTTTGATAGAAGTGCTGCGCCAATTAGCCAGCGCCAAACGGATTATTTTTATCGCCTGCGGCACGGCTCATTACGCCGGCCGGATCGGCGAGTATCTGATTGAAAGCCAGGTGGGCCTGCCGGCGGAAGTGGAATACGCTTCGGAATTTCGTTACCGCGAATCGGTTTTGGAACCGGGCACGGTGGTTGTCGCCATCAGCCAGTCCGGTGAAACCGCCGATACTTTGGCGGCCGTTAAGCAGGCTAAAAAACTGGGCGCTTTGACTTTGGGCATCGTTAACGTGGTCGGTTCCAGCATTACCCGGGAAACAACCGCCGGCGTTTATAATCACATCGGCCCGGAGATTTCCGTGGCCTCCACCAAAGCTTTTGTTTCCCAGCTGGTAATTTTGGTTTTATTAACCGTCCTGCTTGGCCGCCAGCGGCAGATGAGCCAAGAAGTTGGCAGCCGGATTATTACTGAACTGGCCGCTTTGCCGGAAAAAGTCAAACAGATTTTAGAGCAGCGGGAGCAAATCGCCGAACTGGCCAAAAAATATTGCCGAGCCGAAGATTTTATTTTTATCGGCCGCAAGCTTAATTACCCGGTGGCCCTGGAAGGCGCCTTAAAGCTGAAGGAAATTTCTTACATTCATGCCGAGGGCTACCCGGCCGGCGAACTTAAGCACGGCCCTTTGGCCTTGATTGACGAAACCTGGCCGGTCGTTTGCCTGGTTACCAAAGACAGCGTTTACGAAAAAACTTTAAGCAACATTCAAGAAATCAAAGCCCGGCAAGGGCAAGTCATCGCCCTGGCGACCGTAGGCGATAAGCAGATTGCCGGTCTGGCCGACGACGTAATTTATCTGCCCGAAACTTTGGAAATCTTAGCGCCGATTTTAAACGTCATACCGTTGCAGTTGTTGGCTTACTACATCGCCAAGGAACGCGGCTGTCCGATTGATCAGCCGCGCAATCTGGCCAAAAGCGTCACCGTGGAATAATTTTTAATCATCTCAAATTATGAAAGCCTTAGTAAAAAAACGACCGAGTCAAGAAGAACCATGGCATCAGGGTTTATTCTATAAAGACAAACCCGAACCGGCCATCGCTAAACCCGACGAGGTTAAGCTTAAGGTGCTGGCGGCCGCCATTTGCGGTACCGACGTTTCCATCTACAACGCCACCGCCGCCCTGAAAAATTCCATGTCTTCCCTGGCCGCTCCCGAGGTTATAACCGGTCATGAATTTTGCGGAGAGTTCAGCGAATTGGGCGTTGAGGCTAAAAAGATAGTCGCCGGCAAGCTTTACAGTCGCGATTTTAACAGCGAAACCATCAGCGCCTTTTTAAAAGCCACCACGCCCGCCGAGCTGGCCCAAAGCGACCGGCTGCTGCCTTTTTTGAAAGATAATTTTTACGTGACCGCGGAAATGCACATTGTTTGCGGGCGGTGCTATCAATGCACCATCGGCGAAGGCCACGTTTGTCGGAATACTTACATCAAAGGACTGCATCAGGACGGCGCTTTTGCGGAATGGCTGGTGGTGCCGGCCGGTAATTTAGTGCTGATTGCCAAGACCGAAATCCCGCTTGAGATTATTGCTTTTATGGACGCCATCGGCAATGCCGTGCACACGGTTCAGGCCGCGGACGTCATCGGCCGAAATGTTTTGGTTTTAGGCGCCGGCATCCAGGGCTTAATGGCCGTGGCCGCGGCCAGAATCATGGGCGCCGCCGGGATATTTATTACCGATGCCACCGATGTTAAACGGGGCTTGAGCCGGGAGAAGCTGGAGAAAAATAAATTCGCCGTAGCTAAAAAGTTGGGCGCCGATTATTGTTTTGACGTTTCTGACCCGTCCGGCCGGCAGGCTTTAAGAGAAACGATTTCGCGACAGACCAAGGCGACGGGCGTGGACGTGGTTTTGGAAATGTCCGGCCATTATTTGGCTTATCAGGACGCTTTTGATAATATTAGAACGGGCGGCACCCTGGCCTTATTGGGACTGCCTTCCGGCACCCTGGCGGTGGATTTTTCCAAAGAGATAATTTTCCGCGGCCTGACGGTCAAAGGCGTTATCGGCCGGCGGATTTTTGACACCTGGGAACTGATGAGAAACCTATTGACCAACGGCTTAGTGGAAGCGATTGTTAAGAATAAAATTGTTACCCATGATTTGCCTTTGGAAAAATATCAGGAGGGTTTTAAAGCCCTCCAGAGCGGAGAGGCGTTAAAAGTAATTTTAAGACCATAAATTATGTATGCTAAAAGTTTAATCAGTTCGCTTGAGCAGCAGCTTAACCGTTTAAAAGCCAACAGCGCTTATAAACAGGAGCATTTGCTGGAATCAGCCCAGGGCGCGCTGGTTAAAGCGGACGGCCGGGAAATGATTATGCTGGCTTCCAATAATTATTTGGGCCTGGCCGCTCATCCGGAAGTCATCGCCGCCGCCAAGGAGGCCCTGGATATTTACGGCAACGGTTTGGCTTCGGTCAGATTTATTTGCGGCACCACGCCCATGCACTTGGCTTTGGAGGCCGAGCTTAGTCGGCTGTTAAAAACCGAAGACGCGCTGCTGTTTTCTTCCTGTTTTGCCGCCAACGAAGCTTTTTTTGCCAGCCTGATTAACCAGTTAGGCCGGCGGACGGTTGTTTACAGCGACGAATTAAATCACGCCAGCATTATTGACGCTTTAAAGCTGGTTAAAAAGGAATTATTGGATAAAAAGGTCTATCCCCATAACGAGCCGGCGGCCCTGCGGCGCCTGTTGGCGGCAGATCAGAACCAGGGTTATGATTTGAAGATTATCGCCACCGACGGCGTTTTCAGCATGGAGGGGGAAATGGCCAAATTACCGGAGCTGGTGGCCTTGGCCAAAGAGTACGATTGTTTGACTTTCGTTGATGATTCCCACGGCCTCGGCGTTTTAGGCGATTACGGCGGCGGCTCGGCCGAAGAGTTCAAGGTCTTGGGCGAAATAGACGTCATTAGCGGCACATTGGGCAAGGCTTTGGGCGGCGCCACTGGCGGCTTTTTAGCCGGCCGGAAAATACTCGTT
>DATDUR010000072.1:0-2766 GCA_035290305.1 Patescibacteria group bacterium | reverse complement strand
GAACTGGCCAAAGCCCTGGCCGAACAGTTGTTTGACGATGAAGAGGCGATGGTCCGGCTGGACATGAGCGAATACATGGAACAGCATTCGGTGGCCAAACTGATTGGTTCGCCGCCCGGTTACGTGGGTTATGAAGAAGGCGGCCAGCTTACCGAAGCCATTAGGCGCCGGCCTTACGCGGTGGTTTTATTGGACGAGATTGAAAAAGCCCACCCGGACGTTTTTAATATGCTGTTGCAGATTTTGGACGACGGCCGGCTGACCGACGCCAAGGGCCGGACGGTTAATTTCAAGAACGCGATTATCATCATGACCTCCAATCTGGGCAGCCAGATAATTCAGGAACATTCCGGGGACCTTAAGAAAGTTGAAGGCCAGATTATGGAGATGGTCAAACGTCATTTTAAGCCGGAATTTTTAAACCGTCTGGACGAAATCGTCATCTTCAACTCCTTAAGCCGTGATAATCTTAAAGAGATCGTAGAACTTCAGCTTCAGCGGGTTAAAGAGAGGCTTGGGCAGAAAGACGTTAAAGTTGATTTTGGCGGCAAGGTTAAGGAATATTTGACTAAAGAAGGTTATGACCCCGTTTACGGCGCCCGGCCGTTAAAGCGGGTGATTCAAAACAGGATTTTGGACGAGCTGGCCATGAGAATCATTGAAGGCAAAATCAAACCCGGTCAGAAAATAACCGTTGACGTGAAGGGCGATAAACTGGTTATCAATTAATTAAAATATTATTTAACCTCCTGCCGACTGGCAGGAGGTTTTTAAATTATCATAATTATGATAAAATATAAGCAGATTATTAACCCAAGATTTTATGAAAAAGATTTTAATTTTTGGATTTATTTTTTCAGTTAGTTTGTTAATGGTCACGGCAGTTTTAGCTCAGGAGGATATTGCGGATACGGTTACGGCCGAGGATCTGGAAGTGGCCGAGCCGACGGTTTTGCCGAGCAATGCTTTCGGCTACTTTTTTAAAAATTTAGGCCGGGCGGTTCAGACGACTTTTACTTTTGATGCCGAAAAGAAAGCCGAACTCCAACTGCAATACGCCAATGAGCGTCTGCTGGAAATTCAAAAGATGGCCGAAGGAAATTCCGATGATGCCAGAGTCCAGGCGTTGATTGAAAAAAGTCAGGCTAAATATGAAAAATTAATGGATAAGGTAAGCCAGCGCGTGGAAAAACTGCAGGAAGCCGGCCAGACGGACAAGGTGGACAGATTATTGGATAAAATTAGCGACAAACAATTTAAACAGCAGAAAGTTTTGGATGTCATTAAAGAAAAAATAGGCAATGCCTCACCCGAGCAATTGGAAAAGCTACAAGAGGTTAAAGAACGGGTATTGGAACGTTTCGGTGAAACTTTGGAGAAAGTTGAAGACCGCGCCAAAATTCAGGAACGTTTGCAGAACGCCACGGCCAATCAGAACGGCGAGGGATTGGGGCAGTTAAAAAATTTGGAGATTATGGAACGGCTGGGCGATAAAGTTTCCGACGAGGATTTAAGAGAAGGCCTGGTCCGGGCCAAAGAACAAATCCGGGAACGGGTTATAAAAGATTTGCAGGCCGAACCGAATACCGTCAAGGTTAATCAATTCAAGGAGCGGTTGGAAAATTTGTCCGATGACGAAGCCCTGCGGCTCCGGGTTTATAATTTTCTTGATAAAGGTCTGCAACAAGGTATTAGTTCGGACGGCAATCTGATTCGTTTCAGAAGCAACCTGCGGCAGGTGGAGCAGGAAAATCTGCAGCAACTGCAAGATAAACTGGAAATAGCCGCTTCGGATGATGACAGGGAAAAATTATTAAAGACTTTAAAAGAGAGTGATGATTTAAATTCGGTTGAGGTTTTAGAAAGAGTAAAAAACCAGGTTCGCAATCAAAACGCCAAAGAGGCTATAGAACAGGCGCAACAGAGGCAATTGGAAAGAGTGGAGCAGAGAAAACAGGAACAAAAACAAGAAGAAGCCGGAGAAACGGAAAAGGTCAGGCAGGATCGGCCCGCGCCCAGAGTTGACTTTGAGGCCACTCCGGCAGAATAAAGAAAATTATTTATTTTTTAACCCCGCCTTTATTACTCGGCGGGGTTTTTTAAAATCCCGTTTTCCTTGAACTAAGTCCTTTTTTGCTTTATTATTGATAATATGAATTCAAAGAAGAAAAAAGTGATTGTGGGCCTGTCCGGCGGAGTGGACTCGTCCGTAACCTGCGCCCTTTTAAAGGAGCGGGGTTTTGAGGTGGAAGCGGTTTTTATGAAGAACTGGACGCCCAGGTCCGCGGCCGAAGGTCTGTTGGTTTGCCCGCTTAAAGCAGATGAAAAAGACGCCCGGTTAGTGGCCAGCCAGCTGGGCATCAAACTTTCGGTGGTCAGTTTTGAAAAAGAATACCGCAAAGAAGTGATTGATTATCTGTTTAAAGAATACGCCGAGGGACGGACGCCCAATCCGGACATCTTGTGTAATTCCAGAATCAAATTCAAAGTTTTTTTGGATAAAGCTTTAAGTATGGGCGCGGTTTACGTGGCCACCGGACACTATGTACGAAATTTCCAATTAAATGCCAATGAGCAAGGTTTTAAATTTAAATTATTAAAAGGGCTTGACGGGAATAAAGACCAGTCGTATTTTTTGTATCAGATTACCCAGGAGCAGTTGGGTAAGTGTCTGTTTCCGATCGGCGAGTACGAAAAGCCGGAAGTCAGAAAGCTGGCCAAAAAGTACGGTCTGGCCACGGCCGCCAAAAAAGATTCCACCGGCAT
>DATDUR010000071.1:0-3259 GCA_035290305.1 Patescibacteria group bacterium | reverse complement strand
CCGAGCCGGACACGGGCAAATATTCCACCGATAAAAGCATTCATTCCTTCGTCGGTTTCGCGCCCATTGAAGCTCCCCGTTTCGTTATGCTGGTTAAACTGGACCATCCCCGCGGCGTGGCTTTTGCCGAGTCCTCGGCCGCGCCTTTGTTCGGGGAAATCGCCAAATTCCTGCTCAATTACCTTAAAGTGCCGCCGTCTTACCAGGTAAGCCAGTAGGGTTGAAGGTTTTGTAAAAAGGCTGTAAGATTGGAAGACTAAAAGATCGCATGAAGAAAATTTTGTTTCTAAAATTAAAGATATTGGCCAAACTGATACTTAAGAAGTACCGGCCTTTGGTTATCGCCATCACCGGCAGCGTGGGCAAGACCAGCGCCAAAGAGGCGATTTACACCGTCTTAAAATCTTCGGGCCGGGTCAGAAGAAGCCGGGGCAATTACAATAACGAAATCGGCGTGCCTCTGACCATTATCGGCAGCCTGTCCGGCGGACGTTCGCTTATCGGCTGGCTAGCCGTTTTTTTAAGAGCTTTTAGTTTATTGGTCAGGCATGATAAAGAATATCCGGAAATTCTGATTCTGGAAATGGGCGCGGAAAAAATCGGCGACCTTGAATATTTAACCGGCTTCGTGCCGGTGGACATCGGGGTGATTACCGGCATCGGCGGGGTTCATCTGGAATTTTTCGGCAGTCTGGAAAACGTGGCCAAAGAAAAATTTTCCCTGTTGAGGCATTTTCAAGACGAGGGCAAAGTGGCGGTTATCAATTTTGACGACCAGCGGCTTAAGGCCGGCCGGCCCGCCATCAAAGGCAAAATCATCACTTACGGTTTTGGCGAGGGAGCCGATTTAAGAGCGGCTGATTTCAAAGTTGTCAAAAAGCAGGACAGCTTCGGCGGTCTGTTTAAATTTCATTATCAGGAAAATACCATTCCGGTTTTTTTGGCCGACGTTTTAAGCCGTCAGCAGGTTTACGCGGCTCTGGTGGGCCTGGCCGCGGCCGCGGCCCTGAACCGGAATTTATTGGAAGCGGTGGACGATTTAACCGGCAACTACCATCCGCCCAAAGGCCGGACCAATTTAATCAAAGGCATTAAAAATACTTTGCTCATTGATGACAGCTATAACGCTTCGCCGCCGTCAACTTTGGCGGCTCTGGACACTCTGGCTGATTTTCCCTTACCGGCGGCTCGGAAGCTGGCCGTGTTGGGTGAAATGCTGGAACTGGGCGGTTATACCGAAGCGGGTCATCGGGAAGTCGGCCGTAAGGCGGCTGAAATCGGAGTGGATATACTGGTGGCGGTGGGCGAAAAAGCCAGGGACATTATCAGGGGAGCCGTGGCCGCCGGTTTGCCCGAGGCGCAGACTTTTTATTTTGACAACAACCATGATGCCGGAATTTTCGTTCAGAATAAGCTGCAGGAGGGCGATTTAATCTTGATTAAGGGCTCGCAGGGCGCCAGGCTGGAGCAGATTGTCAAGGAATTAATGGCCGAGCCTTTAAAAGCCAAAGATTTGCTGGTCCGGCAGTCGGCCGAATGGTTGAAGAAATAATTTTGCCGAGTTCGTCTAGTGGTTAGGACACCAGGTTCTCATCCTGGTAACATGGGTTCGATTCCCGTACTCGGTACCAAAATCAAACTTTCAGAAATTTTCCCTATCTTTTCACAGGCGGCCTTTAAGGCCGCCCATTGCGTTTTCGGCCAATTTTGGCCGTTTTTTAATTCTTCCAAAACCACTTTCCCAGCCATCAGGCGCAGGTTCGAGCCAAATATTTTTTTGGCCATAACCTTTTTGGGTAAAAGGTTATGCTCCCGCGCGATTTTAGGCAGGTTTACTGCCTCTTTTATCCATTCTCTCATCGGTTCGATCCAGCCAGTCCGCTTTTGTTCAAGGTTGATTATTTTTTCTTCCAGCGACTTTTTCTCGTTCATCAATTTGGCTTTCTTTTCCAGATATATTTCTCGCTCAATATCTTGCTCTAAATAGCTGTCTAAAAGCCGCTGGAGCTTAGTTTTAAGGGTTTCTATTGTATTTCGTGTTGTCTGGACAAAAGCGGCCGAGGATTGGGCATTTTCGTTTTTGTCTTTTTCCAGCATAGCGGTTAATTGTTTAGCCCAATCCTCGCTCAAAGTAAATTTTTGAAGCAAAAAGGATATTTGCTCGTCTAAGTTCTCTTGGCGAATACACGGCTCATTACATTTAATTGCTTTATTCTTTTTTGTACAGTGGTAGTAAATATAGTTATGGGTATTTCCGTTTTTTTGATGTTTAACCCTATATTCGCCAGTTATTCCCATTCCGCAAGTTCCGCATTTTAACATGCCGCAAAATGCCCGCGGTTCATTTTTGGTTTTGTGGTGCGGCCTGCCTTTTTGCTTTAAAATGTTTTGCACTTGATCAAAAATTTTCTTTGAGATGACTAGCTGGTGTTTGCCCTCATAAAGTTCCTTGCTGTATCTAAAGAAACCGACGTAAAACGGATTGGAAAGGATAAAAGAAATTCTGTCTCGTTTTAGCGGTTTGCCATTTTTGGATGTAATGCCTTGCTGCGCCAAAAAGTTAGAAATGTCCTCGAGCCGTGAATTACCTTTGGCGTACAATTCAAACATTTGTCGGACTATTTCTGCTTTCTTTTTATCCACTGCCACATTTTTGGTTTTAAGGTCATTAAAATATCCTAACGGCGCAAGGCCAGGATATTCTCCACGCCTAACTTTTTGGCGTAACCCTCTTTTAGTATTCTCGCTTAATGAGTCAACATAGTATTTGCTTTGCCCAAAAGCGATGTTAAGCATAAACTTTCCTTGCGGTGTTGGTTCAAACCAAAATTGCGGAAATTTTAAAGCCGTAATGCGCCCGCAATCCAAAAGATAAATTATTTTACCGCCATCCACAGAATTGCGCGCCAATCTGTCGGGATGCCAGCTGATTATGCCGTCTGCTTCGCCTTTCTCAATTCTATCCAGCATAGCGTTAAAAATGGGCCTTCCAGGGGCTTTGGCTGATTGTTTCTCTATTAACTCTTCAACAATGTTTAAATCCTCATTTTTAGCAAAAGAGCGCAATTCTGTGATTTGGGCTTCAATGCTTAAAACTTGTTTATCTTCCACATCCGTGGATTTGCGGGCATACAAAAAGAATTTTTGCATATTGTTTTTTATTAAAACTTAAATAGCCACCCCGGTGCAACCAACCCCGTAAGAAAAACTCTTAAGGATTGTCCGAGATGGCTATTAAAAAAAGCTACTCTTGTTGTTT